>CAYXVP010000013.1:0-19035 GCA_964468305.1 uncultured Anaerolinea sp.
GCGCCTCTTCCTGGAGGACGTCGGCGACGTGGTCCTCGGTGATGATGCCGAGGATGTGGTCCTCGTCGTCGACCACCGGGATCGCGAGCAGGTTGCGGTCGGTGAGGATGCGCGCCGCGGTCTCCTGGTCTGCCGCCGCGCGGACGCGCACGGTGGACGGGGCCATGAGCTTCTCGACGGGTGTGTCGTCCGGGCTCAGCAGCAGCCGGTAGAGCGACAGCACCCCGAGGAGGTGGCGCTCCTCGTCGACGACGTACACGTAGTTCACTGTCTCGGCATCGTCGACGAGGCGCCGGATCGCGGCCGTCGCCTGCGCGGACGTCGCGTCACGCGAGACGGCCACGTAGGCCGGGGTCATGATCCCGCCGGCGGTGTCCGGCTCATACCCCGACAGCTGCCGAATCTCCGCCGCGTCCGCCGGCTGCATCCGAACGAGAATCTCGTGGACCTCCTCGTCCGGGAGCTGCTCGACGACGTCGGCCGCGTCATCGGGATCCATCTCGCCAAGCAGCTCGCCGGCCTCATTGGCCGACAGGCTGCGCAGGATGCGGGCCGCCTCCGCGGGTGGCAGCTCCTCGAGGATCATCGCGATCTCGTCGTCGGGCAGCCACTGGATCAGGACCGCGACCTCGTTCGGCTCGAGCTGCGGCACGAGGTCCGCCCACTCGGCCGGCCCGATGAGCTCCGCGAGCCCCACGACACCGTCGTGCTCGCGCTCGCGAATGAGCGCCTGGACCTCGGCCACGAGGTCGGCCGTCGTCTGGCTGGTCATGGCATCACCTCCGGACATGGAGCGCCCGCAGGTCGCTCGCATGGGGGTGTCGATGAAGGCCGTGGGATGGTAGCGCCGCGCGGCGCGATCGGCCGGGCGGCACGGATTGCCAGGCCCTCGCCCGCTCCGTTCCGACCCTGTTGCGTCGGGCAGTAGGATTGCGGCCCGCCCTGCCGTTCTGAACGCCGCGCTTCGTTCACCGGCCCGGCGGGTGCGAGGGAGGTCGCGCAGATGCTTGCAACGGCTGCCCGTCAGTGGTGGGTCCTGATCCTCCAGGGTGTGCTCGGCATCGCGGTCGGGATCGTGGCGATCATCTATCCGGGCGTGGCGTTGGGAACGATTGCGCTGCTCTTCGCTTTCTGGGCGATCGTCTCCGGCGCGTCGCAGCTCTCGGCCGGCTGGCGAGTCGCCGAGATGCGCGGCAAGTCATGGCCGTTCCTGCTCTCGGGGGCGGTGTCCGTGATCGCCGGCGTGCTGGCGGTGCTCTACCCGGGCATCACCATCCTGTACCTGATCCTGCTCCTCGGCGCGTGGATCCTGGTCTCCGGGGTCATGGAGGTGTACGCCGCCTGGAAGATCCGTGCCGAGGTCACCAACGAGTGGATCCTCGCCCTGCTCGGCATCGCCAGGATCGTGGGCGGTGTGATCATCCTGGCCATGCCGATCGTCGGGGCCGTCGTCAGCGTCGCCCTCTTCGCGACGTGGGCGATCCTGACAGGGATCGCGGCACTGGCTCTGGGCTGGCGCCTGCGCCAGTTCAGCGGCAAGATGACCGCGATGGGAGCCACGTAGGCGACGCTCGAGCGCGTGCACACCAGCACCGCGGGCGAGGCACCATCCGGGGCGTGATCCGCTTCGCCCCGCCCGCGGCCAGATGAGGCTGGTAGTCGTCGAGTTCATGACCCTCGACGGGGTCATGGAAGCGCCCGGGCTCGAGGAGCATCGGAGCGGCCGCAACGGCTGGGCGATGCAAATCAACGACGACCAGCTCCAGGCGTTCAACCTGGGCCAGATCGCGGGCGCCGACGCGCTGCTTTTCGGGCGTACCACGTTCAACATCTGGGCCGCTTTCTGGCCGACCGCGCCCGAGGTCGCCGCTGCGCTCGGGAAGCGCATCAACGTCCTGCCCAAGTACGTGGTTTCGAAGACCCTCCGCGATCCGGAGTGGGAGAACACGATCGTCCTTCGCGGCAACCTCGGGGACGAGGTCCGCCGTCTGAAGCAGATGCCCGGCGGGGAGATCGTTCTCTACGGCAGCGCCGACCTCCTGGGCGGGCTCCTGGAGCTGGATCTCGTGGACGAGCTCAGGATCGTGCTCTTTCCGGTCGTCCTGGGCAGCGGCAAGCGGTTGTTCCGGGACGAGGCCGACCTCCGACACCTCCGCCTGGTCTCCGCCGAGCCAACGCCCTCGGGGGCAGTTCTGCTTCGGTACGAGCGGGACGACGCCCCAATCCCGCCACGTGACCTCGCCGCCTACGAATGGACCGAGGACCAGGTGCGCTCCTTCCGCGCGCTCGAGGAGATGGACCGGGTCCTTGCGACGGTTCTTTTCACCGACATCGTCGACTCGACGGGACGCGCTGCGGCGCTCGGCGATCGGGATTGGCGACGGCTGCTCGACCGTCACGACGAGACCGCCCGCGCCGACGTGAAGCGCTGGGGCGGGCAGGTCGTCAAGTCGACGGGCGACGGCATCCTCGCCCGCTTCGACTCGCCGTCCCGAGCCGTTCGCGCGGGCCTCGCGCTGTGCAGCGCGGCCGGCCGCCAGGACATCCAGCTTCGAGTCGCCGTCCATACCGGCGAGGTCGAGGTTCGCGGCGAGGACCTCGGGGGGATCGGCGTGCACATCGCGTCACGCGTGCTGGCCGAGGCAAAGCCGAGCCAGGTTCTGGTCACGCGCACCGTCCGGGACCTGGCCACCGGTGCCGACGTCGAGCTGCGGCCGCTGGGCGACGTCGAGCTGCGCGGCGTGCCCGGGACGTGGGAGCTGTTCGAGGCGAAACAGCGCTGATCGGGCGAGTCTTCCGGGCTTCCGCCCAGCGGCCCCGCCGCAGATCGCGCGCTTGGTAGCGTTGCCACGCGATGTCGACGAGGTCACCCGCTGCGGTCCGGCGCCTCGCGCTGGCCCGTGCCATCTCGCTCGCCGGCAGTGCCGCAGCCTTCGCGGCCCTGAACTTCCTGATCTACCAGAAGACGCAGTCGCCCGCGTGGATCGCGGCGACGATGGTTGCGACCTGGGGGACGACCGGTGTGGCCAGCCTCTTCGCCGGAGCGCTCGGCGACCGGTTCGACCGCAAGCGGGTGATGGTCCTGTCGGACCTCGGCGGAGCGCTCGCCTTCGCGGCGATGGCGTTCATCGACGATCCCGCGTGGCTCCTCGCGGCCGCGTTCCTCGCCGCCCTCGCCGAGTCGCCGTTCTTCGCCGCGTCCGCCGCCGCGATCCCGAACCTCGTCGAGGAGCAGCAGCTCGGCTGGGCGAATGGGCTCGTCATGATCGGTCGAAACATCGGGATCATCGTCGGGCCGCTCATCGGCGGGACGATGATCGCCTCGTTCGGTGCCGGAGCCGTGTTCGCTGCCAATGCGCTGTCCTTCCTGTTGTCCGCAGCCCTGGTGTGGTCGATTCGCGCGCGCTTCTCGAGCGGCGTGCGCGAAGACATCCAGAACTCGAATCTGACGGCGGGCATCCGCTTCGTCGCGCGAGATCGCGTGCTGCGGGCGATGGCGCTCGCCTTCATCCCGATCCAGTTCGGGCAGGGACTGAGCGTCGTCGCGGATGTCCCGCTCGTGACGCTCTTCGGCGTCGGCGCACTCGGCTACGGCGCGCTCATCGCCTTCTGGGGTGGCGGATCGATCGTCGGCTCCCTCGCGGGCCGGTTCATGAGCCGCCGAGTCGAGCCGATCGCCTTCGCGCTCGGCTCATTGCTCGTGACCGCGATGTGCGTCTTCGTGGGCCTGTCACCGCTGTTCCTCGGTGTCCTCGCCGCGGTAGCCGTGATGGGCTTCGGCGAGGGGACCCAGGTCGTCGCGCAGCAATCGATCATGCAACGGCGGACGCCCGACGCGGTGCGCAGCCGGGTCGCCGCAGCCATGGATGCCGTCGCGACGATCGCGATCGGCGCGTCATTCGTCGCAGCCGGCGCGGTCGTGGCCTGGCTGGGCCCCCGCGGCACGTATGTTTTCGGCGGGCTCGTCGGCCTGTTGTCGATCTTCGCCCTGCGCCCGGTCATCGCCGCTCAACGTGGCGCCGACGCGGCCGGCGAGCCGAGCCCGAGTCCGATGGCGAGCGACTAGACCGGTTGGAGGCCGGCCCCCCGCCCGACCGGTATCCTCGTGACCGCGCGCCTGTAGCTCAGTGGATAGAGCGTCGGCCTCCGGAGCCTGACGGCCAAAGCGCAGGGCCCGGATCACAGGCGGGCGAGCGGAGCGTGGTCAGTTTTGCGCTCAACTGAGACCTTCAGGCGCAGGCTGCGAACCAGGTGGCGTGCCGAGCCCATCGGTAGACAAGAATGGAACGCCGCCGACCGAGTGCAACACGCGGAGTCGAGATCTCGCGAGGGCTGCGACGTTTATGGCGTCCAGGCCTCCCAGCCCACACTCGAGCTCAAGGAACTCGTTCCAGACTCCCGGGTCCGATGGCCCATGGCGCAGCAGAATTTCAGCCCACTCGGGGCGGGTGTGGCCAGTATTTGCCACGAAGACGAGGTCGTCGAACGCCTCCTCGACGTCGCGCACCACAGCATCACGGATCGAGTCGATGGATGCGTGGTCGCGGGCACGGTCAAGGCGCCCCTCGAGATGTGTCGCGGTCGTCTTGATGAGGTTGAACCGCTCCCGGACCCAGCGCTTCCGCTTGGGGAACGGCCGTCTCGCGGACGTTACGAAGTCGATGCGGGAACGCAGGCCTTGTTTCCTGCGGGCGATGTAGTCGAGGCCGAATGCCGCGCCATGGACACGGAGGATGGCGTCCGCATCCACACCGGCGGTGTACCACCGTCCCATCCAGGTCGCGTTGAAGTTTCGGGCGTCGAGAAGAACCTCGCCCGCCTCTATGCCGGCAAGGAACGTCACCGTGACCTCAAGGCGCACAGCCAAAGCGCCTAGGTCCTGCCCTGAGCGCGAGCGTGCGGCTTGAAGAGCCGCGCCGACAGCAGCCGATGCGGCTTTTTGGCCCCGGTAGCGTTCCGCGGGCCCGTCGGAGGCCGGATCCGGCGCGTCGTTTTTCCGGCTGTTGCAGGACCGACAGAGCACCGCAAGGTTGGCCCGATCAAGCAGCGACCCACCTCTTGAGGTCGGCGCTCGATGGTCGACCGTAAGGTCGGCCGTCGGGACGGCGTGCGCGGAGCGCATGAAGCCTGGGCAGACGGGGCCATTCGCAGCGACCCAATGAGCCAGCACGATTGCGCGCAGTCGAACCCAGGCGCGTGGGCGAGTCCGGCTCCGGTCCCAAGCCGTCCGGATCGGGCTCTTACCCGAGCCGAGACACAAGTGACAGGTCCGGCCGTCGACGAATGAGCGGTCTGCCTGATGGCCCGAGAGCGCTGACTCGGCCCACCGGGCCTCACAGTGGACGCATTTGCACCATCCACGGCCGCGGCAGACGCCGCACGGCGGTCTCGCCGCGAGAACTCGCTCTCGCGCGGCGGGGTCTGCGAGCCGCCTCCGGGCCGTCTGGGCCGACAAGCCAGCGTGCATCGCTGCCTCCTCTATCGAGGCGCCGCGACCAAGTGCCTCGACGAGCTTCGCCGTTCGTTGCGCGGCCCGAGCTCGCTGACCGTCAGGCGGCCCGTTCTCCCCGGAACGTGTGGGACCGGATCTCCTGGACTCAGGTTCCGTGCTCACGACCCTCTGTTGCTCATATGCACCGCGGACGTGGTCTTTGGGGCTTGTAGGCGATTGTAGACGGTTGTAGCATCCACATCGATGACAACCGGCGACCGCCCCACCCTCACTGACCTTGAGCGACACGCTGCCGAACTGATGCGGGAGCTCCGCGCCACGTACGCCGACATCGACCGGATACGGAGCTCGGCGCCGGCCGAGTATCTCACCGCCTCGACGCACCCGACGAAGGGCGCGAAGCCGATCCGTGAGTTCGTCCTGGACGTCCTCGAGGACCTCGGCTGGCCGGCGTACACCCGCGAGGTCTCCTTGTACCTGGCGGCCACGGTCGATCGTCAGATCCCTCCGACTCGGTTCGGATCCCTTTCGGCCGACGAACGGAAAGCCTTCGAGCGCGGCTCGGCCACGCGCCCCGTCTGGCTGTGCCATGGCCTAACGTGGAACCGCGGCGAGGGGATCAAGCGGCTCTGGGCTCGCTCCGACTGGCCGCTGGCCCAGCGCATCGTGGCGCCGACGACCGGCCGCGTGCAGCACCTCAAGATCACGGCGCGACTGTGCGACCTCGCGCTTGCAGCAGAGCAGCGACGCGAGCCCGAAGAGCAGATCGAGCGGCTCCGCTTCCTCGTGGCCGACCACGCTCGCGACGTGCCGGGCGTCGCTTTCAAGCGCGGCGAGTTCCCGCTCAAGGCCTGGCGGGACGTCGCACTCGACCGGCTCGCCGAGCTGGAGCCCGCCGACGCCGAGGCCCGCGCTACCGCTGCCGAGCACCTGGCCTCTCGCCTCTCCGAGCCGTACCTGCTCTTCGGATCGCCGGATGTCATCGAAGGCCTCATCGACGACCGGCGCGAGGCCGCGGCTCGATGAGCCTCTCGAGCACGCGGGGCATCGTGCGCGTCGCTCGCAACCCCTCCTGCGATCTGCAAGCGGCCATGGTCGCCGAGCGCGTGAAGGAGAAGGAGTTCTACGAGTCCGTCGCGGGGACGCCGTACCCGGGCGAGTACGGCGAGCGTCCCTCTGCCCGGCGACGCGGGACGAAGTTCGAAGAGAACCTTCACGCGAACGACGCTGCCCAGCTTCGCAAGGTGCTCGGTCCGGCCTTCGACGTCGATCCGGAAGCGATGACGGTCCGGAACTTCGCGGATGAGATCCCCGGGCCTCCCGACACGATGCGGGCGCTGCGCCTCAGCCGCACCCGCAAGGTCTTCGCCGACCTCGCCGCCGGTCGCCCGGTCCCGGACATCCTCATCCAGCCGCAGCTTGAGCTGACCGTCGGCCCTGCCCCGACCCACTTCGAGTACGTGTCGCCGGACTTCCTGGTTCTGGATCGCAAGGCCGGCATGTACAGGCCGGGCGAGGAGAAGTCGTTCATCACCCGCGAGGGAGCGGCCGACAACGCCGACAAGGACCTCGTCCGCCGCCAGGCGGCCGTCCAGATCCTGGCGCTCCGGCAGGAGGCTGCGCGTCGCGGGACCGAGGACCGGGTCGCCGACTTCGCCGTGTTCGTCTTCGCGACCCCGTTCGGGCTGGCGCCGGCGAAGCCGGTGCGCGAGCCGCTGCCGCAAGAGCTCCATGAGGCGCAGCGCGCCCTCGAGGTCGTGCGCCGGGTCCGAAATGAGCTGGCGGCCCGTCGCGGCACAGACACGATCGCGCTGGTGAACCTCGTCGACGAGCTGGACTTCAACTTCAAGGAGGCGTGCTTTAGCCACTGCATCCTCGCCACGGTCTGCGAGAAACGGCACGACGGGCAGGTGCGGCAGCTCGGCGACAACGCGGCATCGGTCTTCGGCGACGAGCTCCCGCTCGACCGGATCGTCGCCCTCATCGACGGAGACGCGCCACGTGATGACGTCGAACGCGACCTCGCCCCGCGTCTCGCCGATGCCGCCTCGATCGTCGCGGCCGCCGAGTCCGCGCGCCAGCCGGCAAGGCAGACGGCGTGAGCGAGGCGCTCATCGACGCGGTCGCGCGGATCGAGGCGAGGCGGGCGGGTCATGCCGTGGCCACTCGCGCCACACGGGATCTCGTCGACGATCCCGACGAGGTCTTCGTCATCGCCCCGATCCGTGTCGTCTCGGAGGAGGTCATCCAAGCGATCGCCTTCGGGGATCCGTCCAAGCCGCCATCGATCGCCGTCCGATGGAACCCTCTCAGCCGCGATGCGAGCGCGTTCGAACTGTTCGCTGCGGGCCTCAACGCCTACATCGATCGGTGCGTCGGCGCGGACCGGTTGCCGCGGTTTTGGTTGCCGTACGGGACGGCGCTCGACCTCATCGAGGTCCTCGGGTACCGGTACGCGACGAACAAGGCGGCGACGCTGACACTGCAGCGCATGGGTGCCCAATGCCTGGCCCTGTTCGACCTGTCCACCTACGCGGGGCAGCAGACGGTCGCGGTCGCTACTGATGTTCTGCTCCGTCACGTCGTCACGGGCCAGGCCCCGATCAAGGACCACCACCTCGGGTCGCTGCTGGCCTGGGTTGAGCCCGAACCCGGTCGCGATCCCACGGCCGTCGCAGACGCGCGGGCTCTGGAGCCGGCCGCTGCGATGCTTCGGGCTGACGACGACGGTGAGGTAGAAGGCCTCAGACGCGTCGCGAAGGGGCGCACGCCGGCGGCGGCGGTCGCCCAGGCCAGGATCGAGGCGATCCTCGAGAATGCGGCCCGGGTGGAGTGGGTCCGAGTCCTGGTGGCTCGCGATGCGTTCTTCGGCCTCGGCCTCCCAGCGGCCGCGACGCTTGGGCAGCTTGCCAAGGAGTCGAAAGAGAAGAGCCTGTACTACCTCGGGCAGCCGCGATCACGACCGTCGCGGCCCGCGACGCTGACTCGCCGGCTCGACGAGCATGAGTACGCCGAAGAGCTCGCGCGCGACGCGTCGTTGCGCGGAGACCCGGTCACGCGCGAGCGTGCGCGCAGGGCCGGTCGGGTCGTCGCGGGGACCGTCACGGGCGTCGTCCAGCCGTTTCGCGGTCGCCGACCATGCACGATCACGCTCGAGACCACGCAGGCAGTGCTCCGCGTCCGTCGCGGCACGCAGTTGTCTCGTGCCGAGGGTGGGCTGTCAGGCCGGGTGCTCGACGTTGACGATGACGGCAGTCGCATCCGGATCAAGATGGAGATCAAGAACGGGGTCCGGACCGTGCCGGCGATCGGGAGCACGGTCGAGTTCGTCGACTCGCACCCGTTTGACCCGACGAGGATCCTCTGGAAGCTGTACCAGAAGATCAACACCTCGCCGCCACCGCTGATCGCTGGCGACGTCCTGGTGAACCGGCCACGCGTACTCGCCGAGACTGACCTCGCCGCCGCGGCCGAGAGGCTCCTGCCGTGACGCGGCCCGAGGTCGAGGCGGAAGGCCGGGCCGTGACCCAGCGTGTCCTCGATCTGGTGCTGCGAGAGGGTGCGCCACTCCTGATCGTCAACAGCCCTCCCGGCGCCGGGAAGACTCGACTCGTCGCCTCTCTGGGGTCGGTTGCGTTGGGGCGGGGGGCCCTTCGTGGGCCCGTCGTAGCCCCGCGGAATGGGCAGGTCTACGAGGTGGCGCGACGGGTGAAGGACGCCGCCGGCGTCCCGGTGCAGATTCTCCATTCCGACGACTCGCCGCCACCGGCCGACCTCGCTACCCATCCGAACGTGCTGACGACGACCGACCCCGTGAGCCTGGCGGCTCGCCCCGGCGTCGTCGTGGCCACGGTGGCAAAGACAAGGATGAGCGCGGAGCGGCTCGGTGACAGGTCCTTCGACCTGTTGATCGTCGACGAGGCCTACCAGGTTTCGTTCAACGCAATCCTGCCAGTGATCGGCCTCGCGTCGCAGCTGGTCCTCGTCGGCGACCCGGGGCAGCTGCCTCCCATCGTCGTTTCTGATACATCCCGGCTCGAGACGGCCGCGAACCCGGTTCACCTGCCCGTTCCCCGGTACTTGCGGCGCCAGTATCCAGACGCCCCCGAGGTATCGCTCCCACTCACGTTCCGGCTGCCTCAGGACACCGTGGATCTCGTCCAGCCCTCCCTGTACCCGGACCTGCCGTTCAGGAGCGCCGTGGAGCCTGGCGACCGGTCCCTCGTGCTGAACGCCGGGGGCATGGGCTCGCCAATCGATCAGACGTTGGACGCGGTCGCGGACGGCCGAACGATCGTCGGCCTCAGCCTGCCGGCGCGGGCATTCGGTCCCGACGAGGTCGACGAGGAGATCGCCGATCTGGCCTCGGCGGTCGCCGCACGTCTGCTGGAACGGATCCCGGAGTGGGCGGGACAGCGAGAGCTGGTTCCCGATGACATCGGGATCGCCGACCCGCACGTTGCCAGCGGCACGAGCACGCACCGGCGGCTGCGCGCACGCGGCATCGAGGGCATCGACGTCACCACCCCTGAGGTCTGGCAGGGCCGTCAGAGGCCGATCATGATCGTGAAGCACCCGCTGAGCGGCGCCCGCACCCTAGGGGAGTTCGGCCTTGATCCGGGGCGACTCACGGTGATGTTGTCGCGTCACCAGCTCGCGTGCATCGTCGTCACCCGGCGTGGTCTCCCCGAAGCGCTGCAGATGTACGAACATGACAGCGGCGCCCGGCCTACCGGCAGCGACAACCCGATCTGGCGGGGCTGGCTTGCGCACGTGCGACTGGTGGACGACCTCTCAGGCCGAGTGTTCAAGGCGGCCTAGCTCTTTTTCGATGCGGCCGACTGCAGCCTCGACACCCTCGTGCTCCCAGATGCGGACCGCGGACCAGCCCGCGGCCGTGAGAGCCGCATCCTGACGCGCGTCGCGGCGGGCGTTCTCCTCGAGCTTCGGTAGCCAGTAGTCCGCATTGCGCGCTGGGTAGGTTCCGTGCACCGGGCACGAATGCCAAAAGCAGCCATTGACGAAGACCGCCACCTTGTTGCGGAGAAACACGACGTCCGGGCGAACACGCGCGCCAACGACGTCGACTCGCACCCCCACTCGGAAACGGAGGCCCCGCCGATGAAGAGCCGACCGCAACTGGCGCTCTGGCTTCGTTTGCCCGTCTCGGTTGGCGAGCATCGAGCGCCGGGTCGCGGACGAGTCGGAACCCGTAGTCAGCGCAGGCTCGACGCCACGAGGGCGTAGGACAGCATCATCGGGGCGGCGTTTCCAATGAGCGTGGCCCACTCCGAGCGGGTCCTCGCCCCGAACTGGAACCAGTCCGGGAACCCTTGCAGCCGGGCCGCCTCGTGCGGTGTGAGCGTCCGTCGGCCATTCGGGTGGACATAACGGCCCTGCCCCATTGATCCGAAGCCGGTGGTGATCGTCTGAGCCGGGAGGTCCCACGACAGCCGCCCGTACATCGACTTGTACGAGTGGTCGCCGTTAACGTGGCAGTCGGGACGCCTGTCATTTGGCAGGTCGGCAGAACGGTGGCGCCTCAGGTACGCCATGCGCCGGCGGTTCTCCGGCGTCGGTGTTGAGGCTCGATCGAACGGACGACGCGCGCCCATCGGGCGGTCGAGGTCACCGATGGCCCATCGGAGATCCCGCGAGGGGTGGTCAAACGCCGCGATCGCGCCGGCCAGATCCGGGACGGACGTCCTGCTCGCCAAGACCACGTGTCGCTTTCGCCGTTGCGCGACCCCGAGGCGATCGAGACGGACAACGCCTTCATCCACGTCGTAGCCAAGGCGAGCCAGGACATCCGCGGTGCGCGACGCTTCGTCCCACCGCGCGCCCCCGACGTTCTCAATTAGCACCCAGGATGGCTCAAGGACTTCGGCCGCCCGCGCAACTCGCCCGTATAGCTCGTTGCGGGGATCGACCCCGCGCGTGTGGTTGTTCAGACTCGAGTAGCCCTGGCATGGCGGCCCCGCGAGGAGCCAAGTTGGCTGCCCAATCAGTCGTTGAATTGCGCGCTCACCCTTCGTCATAGCCTTGCCGGCCGCGCCGTCGAAGAGAGAAGAAACGTCCCGTTGCAGCGCCGTGGCGGACGGGAGATTTGATCGGTATACCTCAAGAGCAGGGCGGAACATGTCGACGCCGGTCAGTCTGGCCACGGCTCGGCCGGCAGCTCGGCAGGCTTCCGCAAACCCAAGGCTCAGGCCGCCGCAACCCGAGAACAGATCGACGGCCGAGGGGCCATCCGCGGCTACGGTGAACAACGGCCGGATCGTGGACCGCAGGTACGCCTGGTCCGCCTCATCGACCTTGGCTGCGCCTGCCTCTTGCAGGTTTGGGTGTTGGCCCATGAACGACTCGATGGACCCGCGGTCGCAGGTCTCGAAGCGCCGCGCCACGGCGGCGTCGGCCGCGAGCACGTACTCCTCCTGGCGGGCCGGGTCGATGTCCATGGCGGCTGCACCGGATGCCGCGTCGCTTGCCACGCCAAGAAGTATCGGGCCCGATGTCTATGCGGGCGGGCCGCCGGCGCTACCTTCGGCGGCCGGGCCGACATGAGTCGGACCGACAGTCGTGGGCCAACGTGCTACTTCGGCAGCCTTCAGCGCAAAACCGGCGGGTGATTTGCCAAGGAGCTCGGCATCTCAGCTACTTGGAGACAGTGCCGTTGCTTCGCCGTTCAGGGGCGGCCGGGGCCTTTTGGGGTGTATCGGCGTCTAGCGCGTGCCATCCGAAATGCCGCGTTCTTTCTGGCGCTCCTTAGGCGACGCCGATCACGGTCGTTTGGCGACGGCGCGTTCCTAGCGGGCCCCCCGTGGACTCCGGCAATGACCACCTACGGTCCGCCACGAGCGAGCGGAGCCCAACGGCCCACCTGCTCGTGTTCGGAGTGCAGCGTCGGTTTCTGGAGGCTGGCAATCGCGGTAGGGTTGACGCGCAATGACAAGTATCGCACCGCCCATCTGCGCCGGCTGCAAGCACCGCATCGGTGACCTGCGCGACCCGAAGTGCGCCGCCTTTCCGGCCGGGATCCCGTGGGACATCCTGCTGTCCAAGGCGGACCATCGCGCGCCATTCCCCGGCGACGGCGGCGTCACGTTCGACCCGACGGACGAGAAAGCGGCGGAGTACGCCGGGTTCATCTTCGCTCCTGACTGAGGGTTATCGTGGCCAAGTCCAGCGAGCATGAGCCGGGGGCTCCTTCAACGAGCCCGCCGCGCAGGGTCTACGTGCGTTATCCAGCCAACTGGACCGAGCTCGCCGAGGCCGAGAAGCAGGCCCGAGCGCAGGCACTGGCCCAGGAGCTCCGGCGCGCACTCCGGCCTGTTCAGGGCCTTCCGCTGCGCGAGGCTCGTTTCCGCCCGTGGCTTGAGGAGCTGCTCGACCCGACAATGGGGCGCAAGCAGGCCGACCTCGCTCAGCGGCGACGGTTACATCAGTACCGAAAGAGCGACCCGCCACCAGACCCGTAGACGTCCGCATCCGCTCCACCGTTCGCCTAGCAGCGCGATGGCCGGCGCGTGGGCTGGTCCAGACCATCGGTCATACTCGGCGGCAGTAAGCACTCCGCTCCGAGGCCGCCTTGGCGGACGACCTGTTGTCGTTGCGCGAGCCGGCGGCAGCGACCGGGCTCTCCGCCTCACACCTGCGGCTCCTCGCGCGGACCGGCAAGGTCAGGGCCAAGAGACTCGGCAGTTACTGGGTCACGACCGAAGCCGCCGTCCGCGCCTACCTCGCGAACGAGGCGCTCCGGAAGAAGGGTCCGAAGCGCCACCGGAGCGGCTAGCGGGAAGTAATCAACTTCGATTACTGTCAGCGCCGTGGAGAGCGGCGACGTTGGCTCCCCAAACTCCAGGGCAACGGATGCCTGGGTGGAAGCCGAGTTCGCGGCGCTCGTCCGGGACAACCCGTGGCTGACCACTCCGCTGGAGCCGCCCTACTTCCTACCCGACGAGGCAGCCGCCGCGTCGCCGTATGTCCCGAGCCTCTTGCCGGGCCCGTGGTATGGACCCGTTCTCACCAGTGCGTCGTCCTCCTGATGCTCAACCCAGGCTATCGGCCCGAGCGCGATGAGCGCGACCTGCGGCATCTGGATCTGCGGCTTGTCCAGCGGTCGCAGCTGACCGGCGTCGCGCCGTTCCCATGGCACCTAACCGAGTGGTCGTGGACGGGCGCCGGTGAATACTTCGGGCCGCTGCTGACAGAGCTCGCCCAGGACGTCGGGCACGCCGCCGTCGCAACCGGATTCGCGTGCCTCCAGTTGGTCGGCTACCACTCGCGGCGCTGGGCATCACCGAGCGGGGACCTCGGCACCCAACAGTTCGCCGCGCGTGTGCTCCGCTTCGCACTCGCCCGAGGGGCGCTTGTCGTCGCGGCACGTGGATGGCCTGGGTGGTGCCGGCTGGTGCCGGAGCTGTCAGGCGGCGCCTCGGTACCGCGCCTCACTGCGCCCCGAAGCGCGCCCCACTTGACCCGGTCACGACTCGGAGCTGAGCTCTATGGGCGGTTCGTGAAGGCGCTTCAGGCGTAGGCGACCCGGCGCGACAGCCCTCGCCCGTGCAAGGCCCAGCTCGACGGCTGATGCGACCCTGACGACGAGACGTTCGGGCCGGCCGAGCCGGGTACTCGCCCCTTGGGTCCCGGCCAGCGGCATTCGAGGGCGCCAGAAACGGTCCTCTCCACGTCGAATACAGCGACCTGGGCTATGGGTGTCCGCGACGAGCCGCACCCCTGCCCTGGACGGTTGCAGCCGCCTGTCGCCTCATGCTGCCGGCGCCTTGGCGTAAGGGAGCGTAGGTGTCCGCCCTCGGCGGCCCCGCGCCTCGGCGGCTACGACGATGGTGGGAACGAGCCTCCGCGCTTAAGGCGTATGTGAACGCCAATCTGCAACGCCCTTGCGTTGGTCTCGAGCGGTTGTGCTCTCAGGCGAGGGCAGTAGCGCTTGATGGCGTGAGACATCGAGTTCTCGGGTCGCGCGCGCCCGCGCGCCCGGTGAGGTCACGACCGGCTGAGCGCCGTAATTGCCGGACTGGCCGCGCTTTTGGTGGGGGCGCGCAGACACGCCAGGATGACCCTTGGGCGCTTTGGCCTCCCAGCATAGGCCCGATTTTCCGCTTGCTCCGACGCTGATCAGGCCCGTGTCGATTGGGTCCTAGGAGGATCTAAATTTCGACCCGACGGAAGTAAAGGGCGCCGCGGTAGCGGCGGGAGCGAAGCGACCTTGTCCTTTACTTCCCAGGAGGGTCGATTCAGCGTTTCTCCTCCGGGGGCGACGTGAGGAGCCCCCGACCGACAGCACGGTTCTCCGTCTTTCGCCCCGCTCCGTTGAAGATGCATGTCTTCCGCACTGGCGGTCTATCCGATGTCAAGGTCTATAGATGAGTGCAATTGCAGCGTGCAGAGGACGCGATGTGGGGCCGCCTGCGACGCGATCTCCGCCCGTGCACGACGCGATGTTGACAACCTCACACGTCCAGAAGGGACGCGAAGTTACCACTCGTCATCCTGTGGTTGTGAACGGTCAATTCGCTCTACGACCACCTTCAATCCCCGGAAATTCCGGGGCTGGATTGATAGCCGCCAGTCTGCCTGGAGCGAGTTGCCGAGCGCTGCATATCGCTCCAGCTGCATGCGAACCTTGTCTGTACGGCCGCTAAGGCCAATCCGGCGGAGCGGCAGGGTTTCGGGGTAGAGCCCAGAGAGCGAAATTTCCGCGCGCCGGTCGCGGCCCCGCCGGCCGATTCGAGCAACCTGGATCTGGGACAGGACCCCTACCCAGAGGCGAATAGCGTTGCCGTTAAGCCGAGCGAGCTCGATCGGCATGAGCTGGAAGTGACCGGCCATGAGGCTGCGATGCAGGAATGGGTCCCAGGAGACGACGCCTCTGGCGTACGAGGGGGTCGTGTTCTGCCCGTAACTCAGCACATGTGATACCTGCTCGAAGCGAAAGCCACGCTTTCCGTGCCAGAGGATGACCGTGGTCTGTGCGGCTAGCTCGCGCAAGGCGCCCTGCAGCTTGGCAATTTGTCGACCACCCCGGCTGCGGGGTCCGTAGACGACTGCGGCGAGGCCGCTCAGGCTGTATGGCAGTTCGTTACTCGCGTGCCCGCAGGCCGGAGCATGACGGCCCCGGAGAACGTCGCACGCAGCGTCGAGATCGAGCCAGAGCCCGACGAGCACTAGCAGAACCCGCAAGGCGAGGTGGGATACGGGCTCCCCGGGCTTGAAGAGCCCGAACGCAGGGTCGACGGCAAGAGAAAGTGTCCTGCCAGCGTTATATTCCATCGCCGCCACCGGCGGACCAGGATTGCTGGCCATCAGGTTCGCCTTGCGCGCGCTCTCGCGCTCCGATACGCGAGGTCCGCGTAGTGAAGCTTTCGGAGGGCTTCAGCGCGGCGGGCGATCTCGGCCTCATCTGCCAGTCCCGGGAAGCGCGCGCGAATTCGTAGCTCGAACGAGCGCCGGAATGCATCGCGGGCCTTCTGAGTCGCCTCGCGCCCGTCATGCGCGGCCGAGAACGCGAGCCCGCCCAAGCGGGCGATAGACCGGTTATGGGATAACTGCCGTCCCGTGACCAAGGCGCGCACTCCGACTGGAGTGCCGCCCGTCGCCTAGCTGTGGGCGCTTCCGTAACGCCTCATCGCACGCACGCAACGACGCTCAACTAGCGCGAGGAGCATCCTCTAGATGATGGCCCCATCTTGTTCCCTCGCGCTCGCGCCCTTCGGGCGCTGCGTTAAGTATGCCTCGGCGCCAACGGCCGGTAAACGACCAGTTAGCGCCGACGTGTTGCGGGTCGTGAGCTGAGCCGGTCGACCGGCGAGAGATAGTTCGCCCGGGCGCGTTCTGCAGCCGCCGACGCGCCATAGCGCCGGAGCATCCCGCGGTCGCGCCAACCAGCGAGCTGCATCAAGTCGCCCTCTTGGCCACCTGAGGCGAGGAACTGATGCGCGTAGGTGTGGCGTAACTGATGGACGAACGCTCTGACGCCGGCCTGCCTACCTCGACGTTCCAGGATCTGGAGGACGCCGGACCCTGTAGTCGGTCCGCGCCTGCCAAGCCACAGGGCCTCACTGCTCGCGTAGGGGTGCTCCTTCCGAACACGCAGATAGCGCTCGAGCGCGACGGCGGTCCGGTAACCGAACCTGGCCAGCCGCACTCGGCGGCCCTTGCTGTGCTCAGCGCTCACCACCGCGACGCCAGCGTCGAGGTCGATGTCTGTGACTGCTAACGCACTGCATTCTCCGCGACGCATGCCGCTGTCGGCGAGCAGGCTGATGATGGCGAGGTCTCGGCGTGCCTCGAAGTCCTTCCCCCGGCACGCGTCAAGGAGCTTCTGCAATTCCGCCTCAGTGAGGACCCGCGGCGGGTCCTGCGGCACAACGGGCGGACGCATCCGCGCCATCGGGCTTTCGCGGATCTCGCCCTCCTCGACGGCCCACTTCCAGAACGGGGAGATGCTGCGGAAGGCCAGGCTCTGCGTCGCTGGTTTGCGTCCGAGGCGTTGGAGCTCAACGAGGTACGCCTCGATGTGCTCTCGGCGGATCGATCGCACGACTCGCGGCATCCCCTGCGCGGCGAGGAATGAGTCGAACGCTCGCAGGTGAGGGACATAGGTGTGGTCGACCGTCCCCGGAGTCCGGCCTTCGGCCCGGAGGTGCCTGGCGTACGACGGAAGAAGGTCATCGACCGTGGGGCCGAGCAACGTTCGGGCTGGGGCAGCAACCGGACGGCTTGTACGAACGGACGGATAAGATGGTGGCGAAACCTTGGCCACTGGCTGGGCTCCCTGAGGCGCAACAGTTTTGCGCTGAAGAAGCATAGGGCCCGGGCCACGATTTCGAAAGGTTCGGGGTTTTGCGCTCTAACTGAGCACGGAACGCCGCCTGCACCGCGCGCCTGTAGCTCAGTGGATAGAGCGTCGGCCTCCGGAGCCGAAGGTCGCAGGTTCGAATCCTGTCGGGTGCGCCAGCCCACCGCTCCGCGACCGGATGTCGGACCTGCTCCACTGAAGGCGTTGCATCCTGCGACGGACCGGCGTATAAAGTGAACCATATGGTTCAGTATCTCGCCGGTCGACTCGATGTCTCGTTCGCGGCCCTCTCGGACGCCACCCGCCGTGGCGTGCTCGAGCGGCTCGGACGAAGCGACGCGTCGATCTCGGATCTGGCCGATGCGTTCCACATGACCCTCACCGGCATGCGCAAGCACGTGGGGGTCCTGGAGGAGGCCGGGCTCGTCGCGACCGAGAAGGTCGGGCGCGTGCGGACGTGCCGGCTCGGCCCGCGGCGACTCGAGGACGAGACCGCGTGGATCGAGCAGCAGCGCCGGCTGTGGGACGCGCGGTTCGACGCGCTGGAGCAGGTCGTCGCGTCGCGACGAGGGAACGAGCGGATCAATGGACACGCGAAGCGCAGCTGAGGCCACGACGACCATGGATCGCACGACGATCGAGCGGACGTCCGAGCAGGAGCTGGTCGTCACCCGGACGATCGACGGCCCGCGGCACGTCGTGTTCGAGGCCTGGACCGATGCCGATCTGTTCCGGCAGTGGTGGGTCCCGAAGTCGTACGGCCTAAAGCTGCTGTCGTGCGAGATCGACGCCCGGGTCGGGGGCGGCTACCGACTCACCTTCGACACCGGCGCCGCCGAGCCGATGGCGTTCTTCGGCCGGTACCTGGAGGTCACCCCGCCGAAACGCCTGGTCTGGACCAACGAGGAAGGCGACGAGGGCACGGTCGTGACCACCGTGACGTTCGAGGACGACGGCGCCGGGACCCGGCTCGTCATCCGCGACCGCTACCCGTCGAAGGAGACCCTGGACGACGCCGTCGCGTCCGGGGCGATCAGCTGGAACCCCGAGACGTTCGACCAGCTGGACCAGCTGCTCGTCGGCCTGGGCGTCAGCACGCGGGGGTACGCGTCGGGTGCCGACGCCGGTCGGGTCGTGTAGGGTGTGATCGACGATGACGAATGAGCGCGTTCGCGGTCCGGCCGCGTACTTCCCCGCGATCGAGGCGAAATACGGGCGATCGATCGCGGAGTGGAAGACCGCGATGGCTGCGACGAGGTTCACCACCTGGAAAGAGCTCATGGCCTGGCTCAAGGACGAGCATGGCTTCGGCCACGGTCATGCGAACGCGCTTGTCATCGATTTCCTCAACGACCGCGAGCATTCGGCTCGCTAGGCGGCGTACGCGACCCCGGCCTGCTCCTCCTGGCCGCGGCGGGCCGTGTTCCGCGTTATCCTCGGCGGCCGTGACCCGCCGCGCCGCGCCGGCCCCCCAAGTGCCCGGTGCTGTCCGGGGTGCCGGTCCCAGCGACTGCGCTGATGATGCCGCTCGAGAGCGAGATCTTCCGCACGCGGTAGCTGCTGGACTGGAACTCCGAGAAGTAGAGGTAGCTGCCGTCGGGGCTGATCGCCAGGAAGCGCGGCCCATCGATCTGCGCGCTGATCGCCGCGCCGCCGTTGCCGCACGGGTTGGTGCCGGAACAGAAGGAGCCGTCACCGGCGAACGTGCGTATCACGCCCGCGGGCGTGATTTTGCGCATGCGGTTGTTGTTCTGATCGGCCAAGT
>CAYXVP010000014.1:0-6268 GCA_964468305.1 uncultured Anaerolinea sp.
CCGGATGCAACCGACGCGGACAACAACGCCAAGCTCCTGCGCGAGCTCGCGGGCATCCCGACGGCCGCGCGCGGCGCCCGCTACGTCTGCGTCCTCGCTCTCGCGCTCCCGGATCCGGCCGCACCGGGCGGCCTCCGCCTGTTCACGCGCCGCGGCACGTCGCGCGGTCGGATCGCGATCGAGCCGCGTGGAGGTGGCGGCTTCGGCTATGACCCGCTGTTCGAGCCGGCGCGCGAGCGCCCGGGTCGTCGGACGTTCGGCCAGTACGGCTCGGCAGAGAAGGACGCGATCTCGCACCGCGGCCGCGCCGCGCGCCGCATGGCCCGGCTGATCGCCGAGCGGCCGCTGCCATGGTGAGGCGCATGCGCCGCGGGCTGCCGCCGCGGTCGCCCGCCTTGTGTTTCGACCTGGTCCTTGGTGGCGATTACCTGCCATCCCCGGGAAGGAGTGTATCGGCGTTCTTCGCCGGCGGTGGCTGATAAGCCAGGTTCTGGGGCCCGGTCCGGGCCCTCTGAGCTGAAGAGGGAACGGTGACGCCGGGCGGTTCCATCAGCCTGCCAGCTCCCGCCCGGCGCCCAGCGGCAGACGCCGCGGTCCACGAGTGGGTTCCTACCGGATCCTCCGTCGAGGCTGGCTCGAATAGCAGCAAACCCACCCTTGCCGACAACAAGCCTGAACCCACCGTGCAGTGGTGAGTTCGTGACGCCCGACCAGGAACGGCCTACCCTCCCCTGGACGCCGGACAGCGCGTCCCGCCGGGGCATGGGAGCCACCGATGACGAGCGACGACGAAGGCCGAGCCAGACCGGCGCGCCTTCCGTCGGTATCGACCCCGGTCACGGCCTGGCGATGGAGCTGATGCGCACGCGTCTGCGCTCTTGCTGAGGTCAATCTGCGGTGCGCTGGTCCTGATGCTGCCCTCTTCACGGCGGCGGGACCGGTTCGGAAGTCCCGAGGGGGCGCAGTCGTCATGAGCGCGCTTCGCGCCTGGGTATCGGCGAACCGCACGGAAACCGCATTCGCGCTCGCGGTGGTGATCGGCTACGCCGCGCTGACGATCGTCGGCCTCGCGGTCGTCGGCCACAGTCCCGACCGCATGATGGTGCTCGCCCAGCGGATCTTCGAGGGACGGCTGGACGATCCGAGCTTCAAGGGCACGGTCGACTCGGTGACCATCGGCGACCGCTCATACGTCGCGGTCGGACCGCTCCAAGTCGTGCCGTACCTCGTCTTCGTCCCATTTCCGGCGCTCTACCCCGTGGCTGCGGCCGTGATCGGCGCCGTGATCGGCGCGGCCGCGGCGGGGCTGTCGCTACCCCTTGTCCGAGCATATGGCGCCCCCGCCGGGCGAGACATCTGGCTCGCCGCGTTCGTTGCATTCGGCACCCTGCTCCTCTTCGCGTCGGTCGAGGCCGATATGTACTACCTCGCCCAGGTCGAGTCTTTCCTCCTCCTGGAGTTGTTCTTGCTCGAGTGGGCTGCGAAGGGCCGGCCACTCCTCCTCGGCGTCGCGATCGGCCTGTCGTTCCTGGCCCGCCCGACGACGGTCCTTGCCGTCATCCCGTTCGGGGGCGTTCTGCTGTGGCGATCGCGTCGCCGGATCGGCGATGCGCTGGCGATGGCCTTTCCGGTCGGTGTCGCGATCGGCGCGTACGGACTGTTCAACGCCGCTCGCTTTGGGTCACCGTTTCAGAGCGGCTACGCGATCTCCCAGCTTCACTCGTCACTTCTCTCAACCCGGCGGGCAGCGGGGCTGTTCTCGGTTGGTCACATTCGTGAAAACCTACGGCTCGCCTTCCTCACCCTCCCGAGGCTCGTGCCACGGGCGCCGTACGTGCTGCCGAGCGTGTACGGCATGTCGATGCTTCTCGTGTCGCCGGGGTTGGTGATCGCGCTTCGCGCCGGGTTCCGAGGCCTCGACCGGCTCGTCCTGTGGACGGCAGCGATCCTCGTCACGTTCCCGATCTTCCTGTACTACGGCGGCGGCGTCGTCCAGTACGGCTTTCGGTACTCGCTCGACGCGACGCCCTTCCTCGTCGCGCTGATTGCGATCGGCCTGCGCGGCGGGTTTGGTTGGATCGAGAGGGGCCTGTTCGTGTTCAGCGCCGTTTCGGTAGTGTTCGGCTCGCTGTGGCGGGCCGGCGTTTTCGGCCATCCGTAGCGCGCCGGCCGGCTCGCCCATCCCTCGCGACGCCGTCTATCCTCCGGCCGTGAGTGGCGATCCGAGCCCGGCCCACGACGCGCCCGTCCCGAAGGTCGTCGTGGTAATGCCCGCTTACAACGCAGCTCGAACACTCTTGCGGACGTACCGGGAGATTCCCCATGATCTCGTCGACGAGGTGATCCTGGTCGACGACGTCTCGGCCGACGACACCGTCGCGATCGCCGGGCTCCTCGGGATCGAGACGATCGTGCACCAGCAGAACCTGGGCTACGGGGGCAATCAGAAGACGTGCTACGACACGGCTCTGGCACTGGGCGCCCAGATCGTCGTGATGCTCCACCCCGACAACCAGTACGACGCCACGCGAATCGGAGCACTCATCGCGCCGATCGAGTCGCGTGAGGCAGACCTGATGCTCGGCAGCCGGTTCCTCGGCGATCCCCTCGGCGGCGGGATGCCGCGCTGGAAGTGGCTCAGCAACCGGTTCCTGACCGCGGTCGAGAACCGAGCATTCGACTTGAATCTGTCCGAATACCACACCGGGCTTCGCGCTTACAGCCGGAGGCTGCTCGAGGCCATCCCATATCGACGAAACTCGGACGACTTCGTCTTCGATCAGGAGCTCATCGCGCAGGTCGTGGCCGCGGGGGGGTTTCGGATCGGCGAGGTCGGCGTACCGACGCGCTATTTCGCCGAGGCGAGCTCGGTTGGGTTCAGGCGGAGCGTTGCTTACGGGTTCGCCACCCTGCGGGTCGTCCTTCGCTACCTCCTGCACCGGAATGGGGTGTGGCGGTCGCGGCAGCTCGAGCCCCGCGGCTAGACGGCGGCTGGGCCGCCGGCTCCGCTGGCGGTGAATGGAACAAAGCGATCAACCGGTCGGAGCCAGGCGGTAGACGTGGATGGTCGGTCCGCCGCGTGTCGGGCCCGGTTCGAAGGTCATGGCGAGTGGGAGGCTGGTCAACGAGATGTAGAAGGCTGATTCACTCGGGTACCGCGCGGCGTCCACGAACCGCCCCGACATCGTGGAGCTCTCGAGCAGATAGGTACAGCCCTTCCCGCGGTACCACTCGAGTGACCGTTGACCCAGCGCGAACACCCGCACCACTCTGCCCGGCAAACCATCCGCATAGGCCGTGTACATCTCCTCGCATAGCACGGTCCGCGCATTGGCAACCGAGCGAATCCAGTCGGTGGCAGCCGCGCGGGTAGTTGGGGCGCCTCGGAGGGCGTCTCTGGTGAGCGTAGCGTCAGCTTGTGGCACGAGAGACGCCACCGCCAAGGCCGCGACGACGATCGCGGTCGCAGTCCTCCGCCACGCCCAGCCGCGGGGGTGTGACCTCCCGTGGATCGCCTTGTCGCCCTGGCCGGAGCGGAGAGCCAGCATCCCAGGGCCGCTCCAAATAGCCAACCGATCGATTGCGATCGCGGCCGCAAGGCTCACAACCGGGATCAACGGGATGATGTACCGGTCCCAGTGGAGCGGCGAGAGGCTGACCGCGGAAAGGTACGTGATGGCGTATGTTCCAAGCACGACCATGACCGATCGGTGCAACCGCCAGGCGATGGCGGCGCCGGCTGCGGCGAGGGGCAGGATCGCGACGCCGACGGCTCCAGGGAGGACCGTCCCCAGGTACCACGTCGCGTTGCCGAGCGGTGACAGCCCGTCTGCGCCCGGGTGAATCGCGCGGGCCTCCGCGAGGATGTCGGCCAGGGCCTTCGCGGGGTGTAGGAAGACTCCAGGGGACGTGATAATGAAGGTGGCCACCGCCATGAACAACCAGGCCGCGCGCCGAGTTGCCACGCCGCGATTGGGCGATGCGACGAAGCAGGCAACGACAAACGGCGGCGCGAGGGATACGAGGAAGTATCGTGTCGAGATCGCGAGGCCCAGGAGCACGGCTGCAAGCGCGAAGTCCCGGGGTCGACCGTTGTCGATGGCCACGAGTAGGGCGAGCAGGAAGAGGAGCGCGAAGCAGGCGCCCGCCGTGTCATCCCGCGCCAGCTGGCCGTAGGAAATGACAATCCATGCGACCGCCACGACCAGCGCGGCGAACGCCGCCGCGACGGGCCCGGTCAGCCGTCTGGCCAATGCGTATGCCGCAACGACCATGAGAACCGTGTACGCCCCCGATACACCTCTTGCGATCAGATAGAGCGGCGCGGGATCGCTCGCGAGTGTCTTCGCGATAGCGGCATCATGGAGGTGGAAGAGGGTCCGCGGCCCTGGAGGGTGCCCCAGCGCCGGGTAGTGGCGGGGCGGGGGGGGTGAGAGGGTGGGCCGGGGTGGCCCGTACACCCGGGTGCCCAGGTGGCAAATGGCCACATGACAAGCGGCCGGGACGAATGTCGGCTCGTCGACGTCCGGTGGATACGGCAGGTCGCAACGAATACCGGCGAGGACGGCCACAGCGGCGATCGCCCCGATCGCGCCGGCGACGAACCAGTCGAGCGTGGGGCGGGGCAACGACGCCCGCCGGGGCGGGTGTGTCGCCGGTGTCGATCTCGCCGCCACTGGCTCGTCCTCGCTCATCCCCGAGGCTGTCCCCGGGGCGCCGTCCCGGCGGGCGAGGCGCCCACGGAGCCGGCCGCGACCGCCCTGCCGGCACCTCCGTCCGAGCGGTCGCGCGGGGCTTCGAACCCGGCGGTCGCCAGCGTGTGGAAGGCCACCGCGGCGACCTCGGAGCCGACCCCTGCGCTCGTGCGGCTCCGCATGGCTACTGTCGACTGGTCTTGGCCGGGCGGTCGACGATCGCCCGCTCGATCGACGGCGTGCCTTTCCCGCAAGGCATCACGACTCAGGCAGGTGAGTCGCGCCCAACCGCGTCGCGGGGGAGGACGCCTGGTTCCGGCTCTCGGCCGCCTCCCGACACGCGGCCGCCCGCCTGTGTCCGGACATGAAGGCGAAGGGTAACAGGGCAGACGCGGGCCGCCGATGTCGTGTCCGCGGGCGGCCTCGCCGCTATCAGTCGACCGGAGGATCCCATGCGCGATCCTGCTAGAGTCGCCACGTGGTCGACCGTCCCTCTCGAGGCCGCAGCGTCGATCGCGAAGGTGGACGACAGCAGTCAGCTCGGGCCACCACGCGGCCCGGCGCCCAGGCGACGTCGTCCTCGGGGCCCATCGCCGGGTCGCAGGCCGCACAACCCCACGATCAAGCCGTCGACCGTGTGGCGGCGCTGGAATCGAGCATCGCTCGGCTGGAGGGGGAGCTCGCCCGGAGTCGGTCCCAACTGAATGCATCGGCCGAGGTCCGTCGGGCAACGAATGAGGCGTTGAGCCGGTCCCGGGACGAGCTACGGATCCTCTACGCGAGCCCGCCCGTGCGGATTGCGATCGCCGCGACGCGGGGGGTTGTCTGGGTAGCTCGCGTGACCCGCCGAGGAGCCGGATTGACGCGGAAGATCGCGCGCTCGCTGCCTCGCCGGATCGTGAGGCGAGTCAGGCGTCGCCTTCTCCGCGCCTCGCCGGCGGAGGAGGCCGATTTCACCGGGAGGCTTCGAGCGAGCCTGCCCGGGACGATGATCACCCGCGGCCCCCTTGTCTCAGTCGTCATCACCAACCGCGACGGCCTGAGGCACCTCGAACAATGCCTTTCGGCCCTCGCGACGACCGCGTATCAGGATCTCGAGCTCATCGTCGTCGACAACGGCTCGACCGACGGATCGGCCGAGTTCGTCGAGTCATTCAAGCTCCCCTTTCCGGCGCGCGTCATCCGGAACGACACCAATCGCTCGTTTGCGGAGGCGAACAACCAAGCGCTCGCGATCGCCAGCGGCGAGTTCCTGTGTTTCCTCAACAACGACGTCGACCCCATCACAGACGACTGGCTTGGGTACATGGTCGAGTCGCTCCAGGCTCATCAGGCCGTCGCCATCGGCGCACGCTTGATCTACCCGCGTCATCGCGGCGGCGCCCGCGGGGGGGCGAAGCTGTCCGACCTTTCCCTACAGCACGCCGGTGTCGACTTCGACCGCGGCCATGGCGTACCGGTCGCCCGTGCCCTCGGCGCGGGCGACGAGGCAATCACGCCGTTCGCAGCTCGAATCGAGGATGTGCCGGCCCTCACCGCGGCATGCCTGCTCGTCCGTCGCGATGCCTTCGAGC
>CAYXVP010000014.1:6278-17625 GCA_964468305.1 uncultured Anaerolinea sp.
AGCAATGCTGTGGGATGGGAAGGTGAGGGATCTTTCTTACCGGCCTATAACTATGGCTTCGAGGACGTCGATCTGTGCCTGCGGCTCCGGGAAGCCGGCGGTCGGATCGTGTACGACGGTCGGGCAGCCCTGTGGCACCACGAGTCGGCAACGCGCGCTTCCGATCGTGCGGTCTTCTCGGCACGTTCGGCCGCCAACCGGGACATGTTCAACGCGATCTGGGGGCCGCGCCTCTACCGGGCGGCGTTGCTCGACGCGCTCCAGGGCGGCCAGCGCTTCTCGCGCGATCCGTTTCACATCGCAATCGCCGCGTCTGCGGGCGAACCGGCAGCGAGCCTTACGGGTTCGCCCAGGAGACTCGTCGAGAGCGCCTTCGGCGACTACGGCTGGCGCGTCACGGATCTGCCTGGCGGGGGCCCAGCCCGCGGCTCGCTGGATCCGTCGGTGGAGGCGGTCCTCGTCCTCGACGACACGCTCGACATCCGGGACCTGCCAAGAAACATGGTGACGATGGCGGGGATCGGCAGCGACGCCGAGAGGTGGGTCGGCCGGAAATGGTTCGACGAGTTCGATCTCGTGTTCGCGGCGAGCGACGAGATTGCCTTGGAGGTCCGCGATCAAACGTCCAAGACCGCGCGATTGCTCCCCGAAATCCTGGGCGTATCCGATGCGACCGCCGCAGCAGGATTGGCCGCCGGGGTCCGAGAGGCGTTGATCGCCTGGACCACGGCGACACGCTACGGGCTGCGGATCGGCGTTCCGAGCTGGGATGTCGAGCACTGGGGGGATTACCACTTCGCACGCGGTTTGCAGCGGTATCTCGAACGAAGTGGCCACCCAACGCGCCTGCACTTCCTTCCTGACTGGAGCTCTTCGACGGCGGCACGCGACGACGTCGCGGTCCACCTGTTCGGCCTCAGGGAGGCTCCGACCCACCCCGGCCAGGTCAATATCCTGTGGCAGATCAGCCACCCCGACCTCGCCAGCCCCGCGTTGTACGAGCGGTACGACCATGTGTTCGTCGCGTCCGACATCTTCGCCACGCGGATGGCAGAGCGAGTGAGCGTCCCGGTCACTCCCCTGCACCAGGCGACCGATCCGGAACGATTCCGGCCGACCTCAGGGGGCCCCCACCACGAGCTGCTGTTCGTCGCCAACTCGCGACGGGTCCACCGTCGGATCGTCGATGATCTGGCGGGCACGGTCCACGATCTGGCGATCTATGGGCGCCACTGGACGCCCGACCTCGTCGACCCCGTGTTTGTGAAGGACGAGATCGTTCCGAACGCCGCGCTACCGAGGTACTACGCGGCCGCTGATATCGTGCTGAATGACCACTGGGACGACATGCGCATCGAGGGCTTCCTTTCGAACCGCCTCTATGACGCATTGGCGTGTCGTGCACTCGTCTTGTCGGACCACGTGGACGGCATCGAGGCTGAGTTTGATGGAGCCGTCGTCACGTACGCCTCGCGCCCGGAGCTCGGTCGACTCATCGAACGGTACCTCGCAGATCCCGAGGAGCGCCGACGACTCGGCG
Source organism: uncultured Anaerolinea sp. (assembly GCA_964468305.1). Lineage (GTDB taxonomy): Bacteria > Chloroflexota > Limnocylindria > Limnocylindrales > CSP1-4 > UBA5189. The sequence goes on from CAYXVP010000014.1 coordinate 7,819, forward strand.
AGCATGGCCGCGCGATCGTCTTGGAGCGCCATACCTTCGAGCATCGCGTGGCCGCGCTGCGTGGCATCGCGAACCCGCTTGTAGCGGCGCGACCCGCAACCATCGAGGCGGATCCGGAACCGCCGGTCGTCGCCGAACCGCCGCTCAGCCTCAGCGGCCGCTCGGGTACCGTCGCAGTCGCCGTCTGACTGCCGCCGCCGGTTGGCGAAACACACGAGTCCAGGCATTCCGGACGCGCGGCCTTGTCGTTCGGGCCTCGACGAGCCTCCGGGCTTCGTCGCGTTCGCGCTCGAGCGCGATGAACTGCCCGCCGAGGATCGCGCCGCGTTCATGTTCCGCGGCCTCGATTGGCTCGTCATCCCCGGAGTCCAGGCACGGTTCGAGCAGTTCCGGGAGGAGCGCCCGTCCGAGCAGCGCGTGCAGGTGGTCCCGCAGCCAGGGATCGCGGACAAAGGAGCCGTCTCCCGACGACATGTCGCGCAGCTGTGGCTGGCGGACGAGAAATGCGTATTCCAGGCGCCCCGCCTGATAGCGCCGATAGTCGGCCATCCCGTGGTGGTTCTTGCTCGGCTGTAGGTCCGGGTTGGCGTCGTAGGATCGCCCGGTGTTGACAACCTTCCGCTCGAACTGCCGCCAGGATCGCCACGGCAGGTGAAGGACCTCGAGGGCGACCGCGTCGGGTGGCTGGCCCGTGCTCTTCAGCGACACAAAGTGATTGCCCTGCGCCACGACCACATCGGGATCACCGCGGTGGACCGTATCGTCGGTCGGCTGCGCGTAGATGCCGACGGCCTGCAGTTGGGCGGGGGTTCTGAAGTCGCGCCAGACGAGGCGATCGATGCCGGATCCGCGCCGGGCAGGTGGCCCGACGAGGTTGGTCACAGGGACGGTGAATGCATTGAGTGCCAGAGGGATCGCCTCAAGGGCGGACCTCAGCGTCATCGCCTTGTCGCGGGGCACCCAGAACTCGTCGGCGTCGGCGTTGATGACCCAGTCGGCGCCATGCTCTGTAGCGGCCCGGCGGGCCATCGCCGTGACAAGCGCATGCTGTTGCTTCCGGAACACGGGGTCGTGGTGCAGCTCGAGAACGCCGAGGTCCGCGTAGCGCTGCAGGACCTGGGCCGTGCCGTCGACCGATCCGTTATCGGTCGCAATGATGAGGTCGACCTGCTGGTCGAGGTGGTGCTCGACCCACGCGGCGATGACGTCCGCTTCGTCGCGGACCATGACGGTAACGAGGATCTTCACTGCTCGCGGGTCCCCTCGCGTCGGAACCACAGCGCAGCCCGGCCGGCTCGTCCCTCGCGATTGAGGTCGGCAACGATGGACTTGTAGGCCGCGATCGCGGCGTCGCTGTAGCCGGCGGGCGGACCGTTGTGCCACGAGTCCTCGGAACGCCACGGGATGCCTCGCTCGATCTGATCGCTGGCGATCATCTCGAGGTATGTCGATTCCCACACGGTCGCGGTCCGGACCAGGCCTACGTCGCGAGCGAGGATGTCCAGGCTTCGTTCGCTATGGATGAAGAGATGGCGCGGCGGATCGAGCTCCCACCAATTCGTGCGAAAGTGCTCCCAGAACCAGCTTCCCATGATCGGCGTCCGGATCAGGACCGCACCGTTGCGTCGAAGCCGTGCCGCGGCCGCGGCCAGCGTGGCGCGGGGATCAGGCACATGCTCGAACGAGTGGTTGAAGGTGATCACCTGAAAGGAGCCCTGAACCTCATCGATTCGTCGGCGCAGCAACAGGACGTCGTGGACCTTGCGATCGGCGTCGAGGTACGGGTCGATGCCGAGGAGGCGTCGGAATCCGGCGAGACGTAGGTCCATGAGCTGTGGCGACCGTCGACCGCCCCCCACGTCGAGGATCGGGTCGTTGAACGACCTCAGTCCCGCGAGGTGAACGAACGTTTTCCATCGTCGGACCTCGGGCGGGATCGTGGGTGCCAGCTTGTGGAGGATTCGAGCCGCAACGCGGCTCCTCCGGAATAAGAAGCGCTCTGCCGACACCGTCGCGGCCAGGTCACGCACCCAGACTCGCTGCACCGGCGCTTCCTCGGGGATGGGAGCGGCGCGGCCCCTGTAGCCATCGAAGTACTCGTTCGGATAGTGACGTGCGAGGTCAACCGGCGGAGACACGATTCGCATCGCGCCACAGCCCGGGCACAGGAGATAGACGAACATCTCTCTCCAGCCGAACAGCATCTCGCACAGCCTGAAGCGCTCAGGCGGCTGCAGGCTGCCGCAGATCGGGCAGGGCTGGATCTCCTCTCCCACTTCTGCCAACGGTACGCCGCGCGCCGGTCCCCTGGCTACGCAATCGACGTCCGCGGCCAGCTCCGGCGACGTCACCGGCCGGACGGATCGGGTCAGTGCGCCGAAATCGTCGCCGAGCTGCTGCGAATCCGCTCCACCAGCTCGGAAAGTGGCGGGTTGGCCAGATCACGTGGCGACAGGATCGGGCGCCCATCCGGGTTCGAGTGGACGACCGGCCAGGGCACGGCTGCCAGCGGGTCGTCCCAGGCGAAGCCGAGCTCGTCGCTGCCGTCGTAGTCATGCGTCACGAAGTAGATGAGCTCAATCCGTTCGAGAGCCAGGAAGCCATGCGCGACCCCGATGGGGATCGTCACGCTCGTATCCGGAGGCACGATGCGGGCATCGACGATCGGCCGCAGCGCGCCACGCGCGAGCGGCCGCACGTCGACGAGGCCGATGAACGCCGACCCGCTCGCCACGACCCAGTGGTCCATCTGGTGGAGGTGGAGGTGCAGCCCACGGAGCACGCCCGCGGCCGACACCGACAGGTTGCTCTGGGTGAAACGCACCCCCGCGTCGGGAGCCCTGCCCGCGAGCGCAGGTTCGACATTCTCAAAAGCCGCGGCTCGCCAGAGTTCTCGGAAGCTGCCGCGGGCATCCTCGTGCCTGATTACGGATCCCCATTCGACGCCGGGGATCGGGGAGGCCGCCGAGGTCATGACGCCCGCCCGACAGAGGCCGGCCGGAAGCGGGCGGCCGCGTCCTCGTCGACGGCCTCCTGCCAGGGGCGCAGCCGTCCCATCGTGGGCAGAGGTGTCGGCTCAAGCACCCCCCAGCGGGGTGGCGTGGAGTCGCGTGGCCATGAATCGATCGATACGTCCTCGGTCGGCACGTCCAGGCCAGCCGAGGCGAGTATCCGCCGGGCCCAGTCAGCCCTCGACGCGTGGCCCGTGTTCACGACGTGGTGCAGCCCACGAGTCTCGACGTGGTCTGCAAGGTCGAGCAGCGCCGCCGCGAGATCTGAAGCAGCGGTGGGGTTGCCGATCTCGTCGGCGACCAGTTTGAGGGGTTGAGGCCCGTCGAGAGCCGCCCGCGCCGCCGACACGATCTTCATCGGGAAGTCGACCCCCGGCGATCCGAACAACCACGCGGTCCGGACGATCCAGAGCGCTGCTGAACCCACCGCCGCGTACGCCTCCCATGCGAGCGCTTCGCCGTGCAGCTTGGATCGGCCGTACGCGTTAGCAGGAGATGGTGGATCGCCGGCCTCGTACGGCCGCCTGTCCGACTGGCGCCCGCCGAAGACCTCATTCGTCGAGATGGCGACCAGTCCAATGCCGCGCCGCGCACATGCGCGGGCGATCGCGCCAGTCGCCTCGCCGTTGCGCTGCAGCGCAAGCTCGGGTTCGCGTGCGCAGCCATCGACATCCGTCCAGGCCGCGCAGTGGACCACGATGTCGGGTCGGTCGCGCTCGAGTGCGGCATCGACCATGGACGGTTGATCGAGGTCGACGTCGGCTCTGGTCCAGCCGACGACATCCCAGCCCGATCCCTGCTCGGCGTGTCGGACGATGGCGCCGCCAAGCCTGCCGCGGGATCCCGTAATGGCTAGGCGCACCACTAGCCTTGCCGCGCCCTCGCCAGTCGGCGACCGTATTGCCGGTCATAGTAGGCGTCCCAGTCGCCGGACCGGGTGGCGCGCCACCACCCTTGATTGGCCCGGAACCATGCGACCGTGGCGAGGAGGCCATCCTTGAAGGAGACCCGGTTCCGCCATCCAAGGCCCGCGAGTCGGGCTCCGTCCATCGCGTACCGGCGGTCGTGGCCTGCCCGGTCCTCGACGTGCCGGATGAGAGATTGGGGCTTGTGGAGCGCCGCGAGGAGCTCCTCGACGACCTCTAGGTTCGCCCGCTCCTCGGATCCCGGGACGTTGTAGATCCGGCCCGCTTGGCCGTGGCGGAGGACATGGTCGATGGCATTCGCGTGGTCCGTCACATACAGCCAGTCGCGACGCTGCAGGCCATCGCCGTAGAGGGGCAGCGGCTGGTCGTCGATCGCGTTCGTCACGAACAGCGGAATGAGCTTCTCAGGATGCTGGTAGGGACCGTAGGTGTTCGATCCTCGGGTCACCACCACGTCGATGTCGTACGTCGTCCGATAGGCCTGGATCAGCATCTCACCGGCCGCCTTGGCCGCCGCGTATGGGGAGCGCGGCCGCAGCATGTCCGACTCGGTCGCGTGGCCCTCGTCGATCGAGCCGTACACCTCGTCAGTGGATACGTGCAGGAGGCGTGGCCGCGGGCGCTCGCCCCGGAGCGCGCGGGCGGTCTCGGCCCGGCTCGCCTCGAGCAGGACATGGACGCCGAGTACGCCCGTCCGTAGAAACGCTTCGGGATCAAGGATCGAGCGATCGACGTGGGACTCCGCGGCGAAGTTGAGGATGGCGTCCGCCTCGCGAGCGAGGCTCGCCACGACATCGTCGTCGGCGATGTCGCCGACGACGAAATTCAGTCTCGCTGCCTGATCGTCATCGGCCAGCACGGGGTCGAGGTTCGCCCGATTGCCGGCGTAGGTGAGCTTGTCCAGCACCGTGATGCGCGTCCCGTCGCGCCGGCTGAGCAGTTCCCGGACATATGCCGATCCGATGAACCCGGCACCACCCGTGACCAGGTAATGTGCGCCCGGGCCGAGGCGCGGGCCGGGCGTCACGTCGGCCGTTCCGGCGGTGGGGCCCAGCGTCCGGCCACATGGTCCTGGCTCACAATCTCGGCAGCCTTGAGGAGCGACGGAACGGTCCCCGCGTCAGTCCAGTGGCCGTCATAGACCCGAGTAAAGAGGCCGCCTGCGGGGATGTAGTGGTTGAGCACATCGGTGATCTCGAGTTCTCCCCGGCCCGACGGAGTGAGGTGCTCGATGACCGGAAAGGCGTCCGGGCGCAGGAAATACACGCCGATCGGGATCAGGTCGCTCTTCGGCCGGACGGGCTTCTCCTCGAAAGCGAGCACGACCCCGTTCGCGTCGAGCTCGGCGACGCCGAAGCGCTCGGGATCGGGCACCCGGTACAGCAGCGTGCCGGCGCCCCACGGACCGTCCTCGAACTCGCCCGCCACGTGCCTGAGGTCGCCGCCCCGGAGGATGTTGTCGCCGAGGACGGTGCAGAACGCGTCGCCGCCCACGAAGTCTCTGGCCAGCCCGATCGCATGAGCTATGCCCTTGGCGCCGGGTTGATAGCGATATGTAAGGTCGAGGCCGAAATGCGACCCATCGGCGAGGAGCTCGACGATGTCGCCGACGCTCTTGCCCCCGACGATGACCATGACCTCGCGGATTCCCATTCCGGCGAGCGTCTCGATCGGGTAGTAGATCATCGGACGGTCGTAGATCGGGAGAAGATGTTTGTTGGTTACGATCGTCAGTGGGAACAATCGAGTTGCCGTCCCGCCCGCCAGGATCAGCCCCTTCATCGTATCCGGAAGCGTAGCAGGGGCTTCAGGCTCGCCGGCCGAGGCGGCGATTCCCCGTCGCATGGAGGCCATCGCTTCGCCGGAGTCGAGGTAGGCTTCAAGCGCCGTCGGGGCGTAGCGCAGCCTGGTAGCGCACACGCTTGGGGTGCGTGGGGTCGTCGGTTCGAATCCGACCGCCCCGACCAGTCCTCAGCCGGCGAGCGCCTCCACCGACGGCACCACGTAGTAGGCGCCCGTCAGCGCCCGGGCAACGGCGGTGAGCCTGTCGGGCGGCATGCCGTTCGCGCCGACCATGCTCTCGAGCATCGACGCCAGGCTGTTCTGGTCCGCGCTGAAGCCGACGAAGATCGTGCCGTGCCTCGTCAGCGTCCCGTACGGGATGCTCCGGCGGAAGATCTGGCCGAAGGCATTCTGGTCGGTGCTGGCGACGTGCTCGCCCGGACGGTGACGCGGATCGCCTGCACGCTGTTGTTGCCCATGCCGCCGTAGTTCCAGGGTGCCTCGAGGGGCTGGGCGTCACCGTCGGCGTCGGTGGCTCGGCACGCGACTTCGTGCTCGCCTAGGGTCGCGTCCCAGGCGAACGTCCAGCCACGCCAGGCCCAGTCGCCCATCGACGCTGCGAGCGTCGCCTCGCTCCAGCTGCCGTCGACGCCGACCTCGACCCGTCGAATCGGCGCCCGACCGCCCCAGGCTCGGCCATGCAGCGTGACCCGCCCGGCATCCACGAGGCGTCGCCGGGTGAAGAAGTCGGGGATGCCCGGCGGGGTCATCAGGGCCCGAACCCGAATGTGGCTGACGGGGATGCCCGGATCGTCGGCGTCGGTCTTGTAGCGATACGTTCGCGCCTGTTGGTAGCCCTCGAACGGCTCCGCGACCGCCTCGATCCGATGCAGCCACTTGACGCTCGTCATGCCGTACCAGCCGGGCACCACCAGCCGGAGCGGGAAGCCGTGCTGGGGCTGCAGCGGCGCGCCGTTCATCTCGTCGGCAAGCAGCACCTCCGGCCGGTGCACCTCGGCGATCGAGAGGCTGCGCTGGTAGTCCTGCTCCATGCCACCCTGCACACCGTGGTCCGCGCCGGTGAACACGAGCTCCACGGCCTCGTCACGGATGCCCGCCTCGTCGAGCAACGGCCCGAGGGACGTGCCCGTCCACTCGGCCGTCCCGATGGCCTCGAGCAGCCAGGGATTGCTGAGCGGCCGCGGCTGAAGCCGGGCTCGTCCGTTACCGGCGCACTCGAGCGTGACCGGGAGCGTCGTTCGGGGGCGCGAGCGAAGGTCGTCGAGCGACAGCTCGAGCGGGTGCTCCACGAGCCCGTCGACCCGGAGTCGCCACGACACCGCGTCGACCGCCGGAATGTCGAAGTGGACGAGCAGGTAGTGCAGGCCCGTCGGGGTCACGTCGTAGCGCAGCGCCTCGAGGGGCATGCCCCGGTTGCGGCCGGCGAGCTGCAGCTCCTCGAACGTGAGCGGCCCGTCGGTCGGCGGGTTCGGGGGCGCGGGCCAGACCTCGACGGCATCCTCGGTCGACGTCATCGATGGCCATGGTATGGGCGGGGAGGTTCGGCCCTCGATGCCGGAGCCGTCGAGGTACGTCACCCGTGCCCGCTCGGTAGGCTTTTGGGGTGACGACGACGGCCCGCCCGCTCCGCATCGGCCTCCAGCTGCCGGAGGTGGAGCGAGAGGTCCGATGGCCCGAGTACGTGGCCATGGCCCGCGCCGCCGAGGACGTGGGCTTCGACACGATCTGGCTGGGCGATCACCTCCTCTATCGCTACGCCGACGGCTCGACGCGCGGCCCCTGGGAGGTCTGGACGATGCTCGCGGCCCTCGCCGCGAGCACGTCGCGGGTCCGCCTCGGCCCACTGGTGGCCGCGACCGCGTTCCACGCGCCGGCGATGCTGGCCAAGCTCGCCGCCACCGTGGACGAGATCAGCGGCGGGCGGCTCATCCTCGGCCTCGGGGCCGGCTGGAACGAGACGGAGTTCCGCGCCTTCGGCTTCCCGTTCGACCATCGCATCTCGCGCTTCGAGGAGGCGTTCACGATCGTCCGTTCACTCCTTCGCGATGGCGCCATCGACTTCGAGGGCCGGTTCTTCCAGGTCCGCGACGCCGAGCTCCGGCCGAGGCCAGCGCGCCCCGGCGGGCCGCCGTTGATGGTCGGCAGCGTCGGTCCGAGGATGCTCGAGATCACACTGCCCCACGTCGCGATGTGGAACGTCTGGTATCGCGACTCGAACAACTCGCCCCAAGGGCTGGAGCCGATCCTGCGCGAGCTCGACGCGGCCTGCCGGAGGGTCGGCCGCGACCCGGCGACACTCGACAAGACGAGCGCGGTGCTGGTGCGGCTACCCGGCGGCACCGGCCGGGTGATGGGCGACACGACGCAGAAGGACGTGCCACCGCTGGAGGGCTCGCCGGCCGAGATCGCGGCAGGCTTGCGGCGGTACGCGGCGCTCGGCCTGGCCGAGGTCCAGCTCATCGTGGACCCGATCACGATCGATTCGATCGAGGCCTTCAGGCCGGTCCTGGCGGATCTCGATCGGGGGTAGCCGCGGCGGTCGAGTCGAGCCGCCGCCGATGCTAGATTCGAGCCGGATGGGCCTGCCGCTGCGAGATTCGAATCCTGACGAGGTCGGCCGCCGGCATCGGCGCCACGACGAGCTCTCGGAGATCGACAAGCGGATCATCGAGCACCTCCAGCAGGACGGGCGGCGGCCGTTCACCCAGATCGCATCGGCGCTGGGCGTGTCCGAAGCAGCGGTGCGGGCCCGCACCAACCGGCTCGTGGAGCGTGGCATCCTGCAGATCGTCGGCGTGGCCGACCCGGACAAGCTCGGCTTCCAGCAGGCGCTCATCGGCGTCCGTTGCGAACCGGGCCGGCTGCTCGAGGTGGCGGAGGCACTCGCGGGCATGCCCGAGGTCGACTATGTCGTCGTGACGGCGGGCCGCTTCGATGTCCTCATCGAGACCGTCGCCGAGGACAACGAGGGGCTCCTGCGCTTCCTCGCCGAGCGCCTCCAGCGCATCGACGGGGTGCGGGACACCGAGACGTTCTCGTACCTGCGGCTGGTGAAGCAGACCTACCAGTTAGGGACGCGCTGATGCCGTCGTCGGAGCTCGTGCTCCTGACGATCGGCTCCCTCGCAGTCACCGCAGTCGCACTGATCGTCGCGCCGACGCTCGCCTGGGCTGGTCGACGGTTGTCATTCCAGGCGCAGGGGCAAGAGGGCAGCATCCAAGTGGCAGATCCGGGCGCCGGCGCCGAGGACGCGGGGGCCAAGGGGACCTCGCGCGCCCTGGTGCCCGTCGCCGAGCAGACCGACGCGACGGAGCCGCATGAGCCGATCCTGACGGGACCGCTGGCGACCGCGGCCAGCGACCCGACCCTCGAGAACCGGGTCATCCGGATCGTCAGCTGGGCATTCCTCATGGCCGTGGCTGTGTTCGCCGCCGCGAGCGGCATGTGGGCCGGCTCGCTGCCAACGATCGTCATCGTGATCGCCGTCACCGGGTTCGCGACGCTGCTGCTCCAGGACGTGCTGCCGCGCACCGCGGTGCGCCGGCTCGGTGGTCCGCTCCAGGTGATCCTGGCCCTTGGCTTCGCGACCGGCCTCGTCATCCTCACCGGCGGGTTCGAGAGCCCGTTCACGTTCAGCTTCCCGCTGATCGTCGGCGCGGGGGCGCTGCTCGTCGCGCCGCGGATCGCGCTTGCCCTGGCGATCCTGGCCACGGCGGCGTACATCGGGGCGGGCTTCGCCGTCAGCCAGAACCCATCGACCGCCTCGCTGATCCAGACCGGCGTCAACCTCACCGGGGTCTACCTGCTCGCCTACGTCGGCGCCTCGGTCGGGCGCGAGCAGCGACGGGCGCGCGACGCGGCGATCAAGCTGTCGACGATCGACTCGCTGACGGGGCTGCACAACCGGACCTACTTCTTCACGGCGCTCGAGCGCGAGATCTCCCGCGGTGACCGCTCCGGGCGGGCCTTCTGCCTGGTGATGCTGGACCTCGACGACCTCAAGGCGATCAATGACCGGTTCGGGCACATCGCCGGCGACCAGGTCTTGCGCGCCGTCGCCGACATCG
>CAYXVP010000014.1:17635-18285 GCA_964468305.1 uncultured Anaerolinea sp.
CCGCCCGCTACGGCGGCGACGAGTTCGTGGCTCTCCTGCCCGAGACCGATCCGACCGGCGGCTGGGTGCTCGCCGAGAAGGTCCGGCTGACTGTCGCCGAGCAGGGCCTGCCCGGCGTCGATCCGGGGCCGACCGTCTCGGTCGGTGTCGTGTCCTACCCCGCCGATGGCCGCTCCGCCGACGCCCTCCTCGTCAGTGCGGACCGCGCGATGTACGCGTCGAAGCGCGGCGGCAAGAACCGGGTCGCGCGGGCGACGACCGAGCCGGTGATGCTGGCCATCGAGCCCCACCCCGAGGCCAAGACGGGCGGCGAGGGCAAGGCACCGGGAGAGGCCGAGCGGGCCGGCTGACCCCGCCGGCCGGATGGCGCCGCGCGCGGTAGCATCGCCGCGCTTTGACCAGCGTTTCGATCGGACGGCCGACGGACCGCGCGACCGGCCGACCGGCCGGGCACGCCGGGCCGAGCATCATGGCCCGTGCCGGGATGCGCCTGTGGCGCCTGTTCACCTCGGTCAACTTCGCCGTCGTCCAGATCGTCGCCGTCGCGGTCCTGGCTGTCTTCGGCATGACGATCCGGCAGCTGCCGGGCTTCGCCTTCCGCTCGGCGGCCGACTACGCGACCGAGATGCACCGGTTGCGCTCGATCTACG
>CAYXVP010000015.1:0-1102 GCA_964468305.1 uncultured Anaerolinea sp.
GCACGCTTTCGCGTGTCGCCACGGCCGCCTACCAGGCCGCGCAGCCGATGGACGGACCGGGCATGCCCGGCTCCGACGGCAGCGACGGCTCCGGTGGCGCCGCCGGCGACGAGTCCGAGGGCCAGCCGGCCGGCGCCGGCGCCCGCTCCGGCTCCGACTCCGGCTCCTCCTCAGACGACGCCGTCGAAGGCGAGTTCAAGGAGGTCTGAGCCGCAGCGGCTCCTTCACCCGAGATATTCAGACGCCGCGGACCTCGTCCGCGGCGTCTCTTCATGTCACCCAGAACTGTCTTGACTCTTCGGGCCGCTCGAACACAGGAGTCCCGTCATCTAGAACTGAGGCGGGTATTCGGCGGAGTGGTCTTGACACATACACGTCCGGCGACTCCCTGACAGTTCTGCTCGGCGATCTCAAGTTCAGGTGACATGGCGAACCCTGGCGACTCGCTGACGAGCACCCGCTGTGGTTCTGCCTGACAGGAACCAGAGCGCTCGAAGCGGATGTGCGCCCGGCGGGACGCTCGCGGGCTGGGCGAGTGCCTGTCGAGCCGACCGAGAACGGGCCGGAAATCGTGCGGCGAACGTCTTGGCATGCGCCTCGATTCGACGGCGCGACGTGCGGGCCTCCGAGATCGCCATGAGCGACCAGATTCGACCCGGACGCCGGCCTCGAGCCCGGGCGATCGCGTCAGCGTGCCGGACCTTCCCATCGAACGTCCCGAGCATCGCCCGGACTTCCGGTACCCCGGTCTTGACCTCGACGCCCCCGTGCGCCTTCCACTCCGCTCGCAAGAGCGCGTTGTGCGCGTCCAAAATTGGTGGGTAGGCGTCACCGAGGCGTCGGAACATTTTCGTCGAGCCCTCGATGTCGGTCAGTACGAACGTGACGAGGCCTGAGGGCAGGGTCGACGCGGTCATCTTCGCCCCATCGGACCGGCGGCGCCTGGTTCGGTCACGGTCCCCTCACCGCCAACACCGCGGCGGATCGCCTCCATCGAGGGCGATCATGGCGCAGTTCGAGCCTCCTCACGACAAGCCGTTGCGAATCGGAGCGCTCGCCGGCGCTGGCCCTCGCCGTCGAGTCGGCGATCGACCACTAGTTT
>CAYXVP010000015.1:1112-5239 GCA_964468305.1 uncultured Anaerolinea sp.
GGCCGCTCGATCAGGTCGGGGGGATCGGGATCGAGGAGGCGGTCGGCCGCCTCGCCTTGCCAGTCGATGCGGACCACGAGCCGCGCATCGAGGGCAGCGGCGACGCGTTCGAGGGTGTCGAGCCTGAGCTTGCCCGCCCCGCCGCGCTCGACGCGAGCAATCAGCGACTGCGACACGGCGGCTCGATCCGCGAGGTCGATCTGGCGCCAACGCCGATGCATGCGGATCGCCCGAACGACGCGTCCAATCCGAACGGAACCCTCCTCTGGAGCATGAATCGAGCGGCTCATCCGGGGATCACCCGCGCGCTAGGCTGCCCCGCCCATGCCCAAGCCCATCGCGATGGCGGTGAATGCCGTCATGCCCGCGCGCCTCGGCTCGGCGTATCGATCGCTCTGGTCCGCCGCGACGCTGACCAACATCGGCGACGGCATCGCGCTCGCCGCGGGGCCGCTCCTGATCGCGAGTCAGACCCGTGACCCGTTCCTCGTCTCGCTCGCCTTCTTCTGCGAGTTCCTCCCGTCGCTCGTGTTGGGCAGCTTCGTCGGCGTGATCGTCGATCGTGTCGATCGGCGGCGAATCCTGGTCCTCGTCAACCTGGCCCGCGCTGCGGTGCTCGGCGTTCTCGCGGGGACGGTCGCAAGCGGCGTCGTGAGCATTCCGATCATCCTCGGGTCGCTGCTGCTGACGGCAACGGCGGAGACCTTTGCCGACCTGGCCGCGACGAGCCTGCTCCCGCGAGTCGTGGCCCGCGAGTACCTCGGCCTCGCGAACGCCCGATTGCAATCGGCCTACCTGCTCATGAACCAGCTCATCGGGCCACCCGTCGGCGCCTTCCTGTTCGTGGTCGGCATGGCCATCCCGTTCACCGTGAACTCGATCTGCTTCGTCCTGGCCGCCATCGTCGTCGGGCGGATCGCGTTGTCGGCGGCACCAGCGCGCCGGGTCCATGCCCGGGACGACGAGGCCGGCGCGGATGCCGGGGGCGGTCTCGCCTCTGTTAGGCGCGACCTCGTCGAAGGCTTCCGGTGGCTCGTCGCCCATCCTCCGATGCGGACGCTGGCCCTGACGATCATCGCCTTCAACGTCACCTTCGGTGCCGCCTGGTCCGTGCTCGTGCTGTACGCGGGCGACCGGCTCGGCATGGACAGCGTCGGGTTTGGCCTGCTGACGACGGCGTCAGCGATCGGCGGCATCGTCGGCACCGGCGCATACGCGGCGCTGGAGCGCCGTTTCGGACTCGCCAACCTCATGCGTGGCGGCCTGCTGATCGAAACCGCGACGCACCTCGTCTTCGCTGTTACGACGTCTCCCGCCATCGCGCTCGCCACGATGGTCCTCTTTGGCGCGCACGAGGTCGTGTGGTGGACGACCTCGATCACGATCCGGCAGCGCGCCGTACCGGACGAGCTGATGGGCCGGGTCGGCGGGATCTACGGGGTCGGGCTGACGGGCGGGATCGTGGTGGGCACGCCGATCGGCGGGCTCCTGGCCAGGACCTTCGGGATCACGGCGCCGTTCTGGTTCGGCTTCATCGGCTCGGCGCTCCTGGTCGCCGTCCTGTGGCGCGAGTTCCGCCACATCGCGCACGACGACGCACCGGCCCTCGCCGCCGCGGCAAGCTGAGGTCTGTCCAACCTGCAATACCGGGCGTAGCCGAGCCTGCTAGTCGGCGGGGCGGCCTCCCAGCGGTCGGTAGCGCGCGATCTGCGCGGCCGCCTCGGTCGCCAGCACGCCGCCGCTGATTCGGGGCGGCCGCTTGGCCCGCCCGAAGACATCCGCGATCCCGAGGTCCGGATCGATGTGCGGCTCGTGGACCGCGCCGAAGACGATCTCGTCCGGTGCGGCCTTGACGAGCGCGGAGGCGCACATCGAGCAGGGTTCTGCGTTGACGGCGATGACATAGCCCGCGAGCGGTGTCCGATGGCCCGCCCGCGCGGCCGCGCGGAGCAGCTCGATCTCGGCATGGGCCGTCGGGTCGTCGCCCGATACCTGCCGGTTGGAGGCTACGGCCACGACCGCGCCTGCCGGATCGATCAGCAGCGAGCCGAACGGCGGGTCGCCTCGTTCGCCAGCCTCGGCGGCCAGCCGCATCGCCTCCCGAACGAGCGCCTCACGATCGATCGACGGCATGGGCAGCAGGGTACGGCCCACGTCCGCCCGTCTGCGATCCCGCGCGCGGCGGGCTAGCATTCGGCGCTCATGACCGAGACCGAGCTGGCGCCTGCGGACGCCTCGAGCCAAGCCACGCCCTCGTCCCGCGCCACTGGGGACGGCGAGTCGTTGATCCGTGCCCGGGCCCTGACCAAGCGCTTCGGTGCCTTCACCGCGGTCGACGCCGTCGACTTCGACGTCCAGCCCGGGGAGGCCTTCGGCTTCCTCGGCCCGAACGGCGCCGGCAAGACATCGACGATGCGCATGATCGGCTGCACGTCGCCGATCAGCGACGGCGAGCTGAGCGTTCTGGGCATGGACCCGCGCCGCGACGGCACCCGCATCCGCGCCCGCCTCGGCGTCGTGCCCCAGGCGGACACGCTTGACAACGAGCTCACCGTCCGCGAGAACCTGATCATCTACGGCCGCTACTTCGGACTGCCACGTGAGGAGTGCGAGCGGCGCGCCGACGAGCTCCTCGACTTCGTCCAGCTGATCGACCGTGGCAAGGACCTGGTCGAGCCCCTGTCGGGTGGCATGAAGCGTCGGCTGACCATCGCCCGGTCGCTGATCAACGAGCCGGACCTGATGCTTCTCGACGAGCCGACGACGGGCCTCGACCCGCAGGCCCGGCACCTGCTCTGGGATCGCCTGTACCGGCTGAAGCAGCGCGGCGTCACCCTCGTCCTGACGACCCACTACATGGACGAGGCCGAGCAGCTGTGTGACCGCCTGGTCGTCATGGACAAGGCCCGCATCGTGGCCGAGGGCTCGCCGCAGCAGCTCATCCAGCGCTACTCGACGAAGGAGGTCGCCGAGTTCCGCTTCGCGCCGGGCATCCAGGAGACGCTCGACGGCCAGTTCGACGGCCTCGCCGAGCGCATCGAGCGGCTGCCCGACCGGGTCCTGCTCTACGCGGACGACGGCGAGGCGGTGGTCGTCAGCGCACGGAGCCGGGGGCTGCACCCCGAGACGGTGCTGGTCCGACGGTCGACCCTCGAGGACGTCTTCCTGCGCCTCACCGGCCGCTCGCTCATCGACTGAGCCGCGGATCGTGAGCGCGGTCGCCGGCGCAGGCGCACGGGTCACGACCCCCGACCCACGCCTGGTCTCGGCGTGGTCGACCATCTCGCGGGTGCTCGAGCATCGGGCCCTCCAGTACCGGCGCACGTTCCGGGCCTCGATCTTCAGCTCGTTCGGCATCCCGGTGCTGTTCCTGACGGCGATGGGCCTGGGCCTCGGCGGCTACGTCGACAGGTCGCAGGACGCGGTCCTCCACGGCCTCACGTACCTGCAGTTCCTCGCGCCGGGGCTGCTCGCCGCGACCGTCATGCAGACGGGCTCGTTCGAGGCCACCTTCCCGATCCTCGGCGGCCTGCAGTGGAACAAGATCTTCCACGCGATGTTTGCGACGCCGATTCGGCCCGCAGACATCGTCTACGGCAACGTCGCCTGGATCGCGCTCCGGCTGTCGCTCGTCGGGGCCGTGTTCGCGGTTGCGATCGTCGCCTTCGGGGCGAACAAGTCGGCGCTGGTCGTCCTGGCGGTGCCGAGCGCCGTCCTCACCGGCCTCGCCTTCGCGACGCCGATCATGGCCTTCACGGCGACGCAGCGGACACCGGACAGGTTCGCGAACCTGTTCCGGTTCGGCGTGACGCCACTCTTCCTGTTCAGCGGCACGTTCTTCCCGATCGAGAGCCTGCCGTCGTTCCTCCAGCCGATCGCGTGGCTCTCGCCGCTGTGGCACGGCGTCGAGCTGTGCCGCGAGCTCATGCTGGGGACCGTGGGCGAGACGCCGCTGCTCGCGCTCGTCCACGCGCTGGTCCTGATCGCGATCGCCGCGGTCGGTGTCGGGTTCGCCATGCGCACCGTCGAGTCGCGGCTGCTGCAGGGCTGAGGCGATGACCGCCCTTCGGATCGCCCCGCTCTTCTCGATCGGCGGACAGCGCTGGCTGCGGATGATCGAGCGCAAC
>CAYXVP010000015.1:5249-11918 GCA_964468305.1 uncultured Anaerolinea sp.
TTTGGGGTGGGGGACAGCGGCTGGTTGCGGTGGTTCGGCGGCACCCCCTTCGTTTCCAAGCACGGCTGGCTCGTCCTGCTTTCGGGTTTCTTCGGGCCGCTCTTCTACCTGCTCGCGTTCGGCTTCGGGCTCGGCCGGCTGGTCGGCGACGTCGCCGGGCCCGGCGGCGAGCCGATCCCGTACGCCTTGTTCGTCGCGCCGGCTCTCCTGGCCGCGTCGGCGATGAACGGAGCAATCACCGAGAGCACGTTCAACTTCTTCTTCAAGCTGACCTACGACAAGACGTTCGCCTCGATCCTGACCACGCCGATGTCGCCGGCCGACATCTCCGTCGGCGAGCTGGCCTGGGCGCTGATCCGCGGCGGGCTGTACACGATCGGGTTCATCGCGGTGATGGTCGTGATGGGCCTCGTCCGCTCGCCGCTGATCCTGCTGACGCTGCCAGGGGCCCTGCTGATCGGCTTCGCGTTCGCCGCGGTGGGCATGGCCGCGACTTCGTTCATGCGCACGTGGCAGGACTTCGACCTGATCCAGCTCGTCATCCTGCCGATGTTCCTGTTCAGCGGCACGTTCTTCCCGCTCGACAGCTTCCCAGACGCCGCCCGGCTCCTCATCCAGCTGACGCCGCTGTACCACGGCGTCGCACTGCTGCGGGGCTTCTCGGTTGGCGTCGTCGGACCGGACACACTCGTCCACGTCGGCTATCTGACCGTGATCGGGCTCCTCGGCATGGCGGTCGTCTCGGGGCGCCTCGACAAGCTGCTGCTGAAGTAGGTCCGGCGACGGTGGACGAGGACCGACCTGCGCGCCTCGCCGCGATCGAGCGCGAGGTGGTCGACTGCGTCCGCTGCCCGCGGCTCGTCGCGTGGCGCGAGCAGGCAGCGCGCGAGGCGCCACGACGCTTCGCCGGCGAGACGTACTGGGCGCGGCCGCTGCCCGGCTTCGGCGATCCCAACGCGCGGATCCTGATCCTCGGATTGGCGCCGGCGGCCAATGGTGGGAATCGGACCGGCCGCATCTTCACCGGCGATTCGAGCGGCGACTTCCTGTGGGCCGCCCTGCATCGCGCCGGGCTGGCCAACCAGGCGACGAGCCGTGCTGGCGACGATGGCCTGCGAGCGATCGACTGCTGGGTCACTGCCGCGGTCAAGTGCGCGCCGCCTGGCAACAAGCCGCTCCCCGCGGAGCGCGGCAACTGCGCGCCCTACCTGGCCCGGGAGCTGGCCGCGCTCGATGCCGTTCGAGTGGTCCTCGCCCTCGGCGCCTTCGCCTGGGATGCCGCGCTGGCGACGCTCTCGGTGCTGGGGGCGGCTACCCAGCGACGGAAGCCTCGCTTCGGACACGGCGCGGAGGCGATGGTCGGCCGATGGACGCTCATCGGCAGCTACCACCCGAGCCAGCAGAACACCTTCACCGGGAAGCTCACGCCCACGATGCTGGACCGGGTCGTCGCCAGGACCGTCGAGGTCGCCCGCGGCTGAGCGCCTACCTCGCCGCGGCCCAGCCCTCGACGTAGCGATCGAGGCGTTCGAACGCGACGCCGTCGAGCGTCCGGCACTCGCCAATGAACTGCTCGAGCATCGCCATCCGATGGCCGCGCCCGATGCACTCCGGATGCATCGTCACGGTGAGCAATCCACCCGCTGCGTGCTGGTACGCGTAGTGCAGCTCGCCAGTCCAGATCTCGAGCACCTGCGACGGTGGCCGCATCCCGTCGCGCCCGTTGTCGCCCGGCTCGAACAGCGGCCAGTCGTCGAGGGTCCAGTAGACCGGCACCTCGAGCAGCCTGCTCTCGGGGCCGAACGTTGAGCCCGTTGTCGTCGAGTGCCGATCACCCCGGCGGACCCGATACGGCCGGTAGTCGTGAGCCATGAGGGAGGAGTCGTAGGCGAAGCCGGCGTCCTCGAGGACGCCGATGGTCGCCTCGGAGAAGGCCCAGTACGGCGCGCGGTGGCCGCGCGGGCGCTCCCCGGTGAACCGCTCGACCGCCGCCATCGATCGCGCTTGGATGTCCTTCTGTTCCGCCTCGCCGAGCGCCGAATAGTCCTCGTGGAACCAGCCGTGGCAGCCGACCTCGTGCCCGCCGGCGAGGATCCGCTCGGTGTCACCCGGGTACAGCTCGAGCGTGGCGCCGGGAATGAACCACGACGACCGGATGCCCTCCCGGTCGAGGAGCTCGAGGATCCGCGGCACACCGACGTTGTGGCCGAACTCGGCGTGCGACATCTTGACCGGCGAATCGCCGCGGCGAATGCCATCGGACAGCGAGTCGTGGTCGAACGTGAGGGCGACCGTGAGGCGGGGCCTGTCGGGCATGCCCGCATCGTAGGCGCGCCAGCTCCTGAGAGCGGGCCGGATCGACCGTAGACTTCTCAACCCATGGCCATCGGCGACTACTACGAGACCCTCGGTGTCGAGCGAACCGCCTCGGACGCCGCCATCAAGAAGGCCTACAGGCGACTCGCCCAGCGCTGGCACCCGGACATCAACCAGGAACCGGAGGCCGCGGCGAAGTTCAAGGAGATCAACGAGGCGTACCAGGTCCTGTCGGACCCGGAGCGCCGGCAGCGGTACGACCTCTTCGGGACGGTCGGCGCGGAGGGGGCGCCGGGTGGATTCCCCGGCGGCTTCGGCGACATCTTCGACGCGTTCTTCGGGGCGGCGGCTGGGAGCTCGGGCCGCCGCGGCCGACCCGCCGCGGGCGCAGATCTGCGCTACGACCTGCGGATCACGTTCGAGGAGGCGATCCAGGGGACGACCAAGGAGATCGAGTTCCCGGTGCTCGCCCGCTGCGAGACATGTGGCGGCAACGGCGCCGAACCCGGCACCCAGCCCATCACCTGCCCGCAGTGCAACGGTCGCGGCGAGATCCGGGGCGTTCGCCAGACGATGCTCGGGCAGATGATCAACGTGACCACCTGCCCGCGCTGCAAGGGCGACGGCAAGATCGTTGAGACGCCCTGCCATACCTGCAAGGGCGAGGGCCGCGTCGAGCGGACGCGCACGCTGCAGGTGACGATCCCGCCGGGGATCGACGAGGGCCATCAGATCCGGCTCTCCAACGAGGGCGAGGTGGGGCCGCGGGGCGGTCCCGCCGGGTCGCTCTACGTCGCGGTGCACGTCGCGCCGCACCCGTCGTTGAAGCGCGAGGGGACGGAGCTGATCTTCGAGGCATCCGTCGGGCTGGCGCAGGCGGCGCTCGGGACCACGATCACGGTGCCGATCGTCGGCGGCCGGGAGGACGTCGAGATCAAGGCCGGCACGCAGCCCGGGACCGAGATCCGGCTGCGGGGCAAGGGCGTCCCGTTCCTGCGCCGGGCGGGGCAGCGCGGCGACCTGCACGTGATCGTCGACGTCGAGGTCCCGCATCACCTCTCGAGGGCCCAGCGCGACGCGCTGGAGGCGTACGCCCAGGCGACCGGCGAGATCGTGAGCGAGGGCGGCCTGCTCGACCGGATGCGCGGCAAGAAGTCGTAGGTGCTGCCTCGACCACCTTCGGGCCGCATCCCGGGGCGCGGGCGGCGCCCGAAACGCCCGACGCGGGACGGCAGGTGGCTGGAGCTCTCAGTCGAGGCCGACAGCGAGGCGGTGGAGGCGGTGACCGAGATTCTCGCCCGGGTGGCCCCGGGCGGGACGACGATCGAGCCAGGTTTCGACCTGGTCGAGGACGGGCTCGGCGCGCGGATCGACCCGAGCCGGCCCGCGACGATTCGCGCCTACGTGCCGATGCTTGACGCTGCGGCCACTCAGCGCGCGACCGCGACCGTGAGCGAGGCGCTCGGCCACCTGCAGGCGTTCGGGCTGCGGCCGATCGGCGAGCTCCGGACACGGGTCGTCAACGAGTCGGACTGGGCGACGGCCTGGCAGGAGCACTTCCACGTGCTGCATCTCGGCCGACGGCTCGTCATCAAGCCGAGCTGGCGGCGCCACAAGCGGGTCGACGACCAGGTCGTCATCGACCTCGACCCGGGGATGGCCTTCGGCACGGGACTGCACCCGACCACGCGGCTGTGCCTGCGGGCCCTCGAGGAACGGGCCGATCGCGGCCCGCTCGGCCGCGTCCTCGACGTCGGCTGCGGCTCCGGGATCCTGTCGATCGCGGCGGTGAAGCTGGGCGCGACGCGCGCGCTGGGCGTCGACATCGACCCGATCGCCGTCGAGGCGACCGTGGCGAACGCGCGCCATAACCGCGTCGGCAAGCGTGTCCGCGCCCGAGAGGGCTCGATTCCCAGCGGTGAGGGCCCGTTCGACACCGTCCTCGCGAACCTCATCGTGGGCGTGCTGATGGAGATCGCGCCGGACCTCGCCGCCGAGCTGGTGCCGGGCGGGACCCTGATCGGGTCGGGGATCTTCGTCGATCGCGAGCCGGGGGCGCGCCACGCCCTGGAGGGCGCGGGCTTCGAGATCACCGGCCGCTGGCGCGAGTCCGACTGGGTCGCGATGGAGGCCGTCGTGCCCGGCTGACCCGGGCTGATCCGAGCGCGGCGAGGTCGCCTCTTACAATCCGCGGGTGCCCCCGGTCGTCCTCCCGCTCCTGTTGATCGTGCACGTCGCGCTGGCGATCGCGCTGTTCGTGCCGTCGCTGCTGCTGCCCTTCGCGTTCCGGGCGAAGCGCGGCAGCCTCAATCCGAACAGGACCGGGCGGTTCATGCAGCTCCTGGTGGCGATCCAGGCCCGTGGCACGTTCTGGATCGGGCTCGGCCTTGCGCTGAGCGGCCTCGGCCTCGTCGGCCTGATCGGGTTCGCCAGCCTCGCACGGCCGTGGCTGCTCGTCGCGCTCGTCATCTACGCGATCAACCTGGGGCTGGCGTACTTCGTGCAGGTGCCGCGCCTGCGGAGCCTGATCGGGCTCAGCAACGGCAGCGACCCGCGCTGGCCGGCGCTGGCGCGGCGGCAGCGCTACATCTCATATGTGATGGCCGGGCTCGTCGGTACCATCGGCTTCCTGATGAGCACCAAGCCGGCGCTCTGGTGAGCCGGTGAGCGAGGCCGCGGCCGAGGTCGTGCGTCGCGATCCGGACTGCCTCTTCTGCAGGATCGTGGCCAGGGAGATCCCGTCCACGCGCGTGACCGAGGACGACCTCGTCATCGCGATCCGCGACATCGCGCAGCGGGCCCCGACGCACGTCCTGATCATGCCTCGCGAGCACATCCCCTCGGCGGCGGACCTGACCGACGCGGAGGCGACCCTGCTCGGCCGAATGTTCGGCACGGCCGCCGCCATCGCCCGCGCGGAGGGCATCGCCGAGGGCGGCTACCGCATCGTCACCAACGTCGGGGCGTGGGGCGGCCAGACCGTCGACCACCTCCACTTCCACCTGATGGGCGGGCGCCCCTTCACATGGCCACCGGGATGACGCGCGCGCCCCGCGCCGCCATGGCGATGGTCGCCCTCGCCGTCCTCGCCTGCACACCGCCGTCGGCGACCCTCGGTTCGCCCGGGTCGGGTGGCGATCCGGCCTCGGCCACGAAGCAGCTCGTCATCCAGGCGCTCGCGGCGGTCTCGCTGCAGGCGGTCGACACCGTCAAGCCCTATCGGCCGCCGGAGACGCCCGTGCTGATCGGCGCCCCGCGCACGATCGTGCAGGCGCAGCTGCCGGACGACCCCGACCACGGCTACGTCGTCATCTACTCACTCGGCTCGGCCGTCGCGGCTGAGAAGGCCGCGGTCGACCAGGCCGCCTACGTCAGGAGCGGGACCGGCGGCATCCAGTTCCCGCCCGGCTCCCACTTCGTGACCCGCATCGTGGACACGACCGTGATCTTCTTCACCTGGTCGCCGGGCGCCTCGCCGGACCAGCGCACGCACCTCATCGAGGACGCGCTGAATACGATCGGGATCGCCGTCCCGGGCGGCTGAGCCGCGGCGCTCAGATCGGGTTCGCCCCGACCCAGCCGTGCACGAGGTCACGCTTGACCTTGAGCGTATGCGTCCTCGGGAAGTCGGCCTCGGGCCAGAGGCGCCAGCCGGCAATCCGCTGATTTGGCCCGAGCGTGCCGTTCGCGGCCTTGACCGCCGCGTCGAAGGTTGCGCGGACCTCCGGTGGGGGAGCGGCCGGGTCGAAGGCGAGCGTGTCGGCGGCGGTTCGAATGGGGCCGCCCGGGGCGAGCAGGATCGCCTCGATCCGGCCAGGCGCAGTCTCGAGCACGACCGAGTCGCGCAGGCCGGCGACGCGCAGCGCGTTCTCGATGTCCTCGGGGTAGACGTTGAAGCCGTTCGGCAGCACGATGATGTCCTTCTTCCGGCCCGACAGGATCAGTCGGCCCCGCGGGTCCAGATGGCCGACGTCGCCGGTCTTGTACCAGCCGTCCGCCGTGAACGCCGCGGCCGTGAGCTCGGGCGCGTTCCAGTAACCCCTGAACAGCGTCGGGCCGCGGAACTGCACCTCGCCGTCCGCGGCCAGGCGCATCTCGATGCCCTCGGGCGGTCGGCCCACGGTGCCCAGCCCGTGGTCATCGAGGGTGGTGCACGAGCCGGTCCCGGTCTCCGTCGCGCCGTAGCCCTGGAGGACCGTCACGCCCATGTCCTCCCACGCCTGTTGCAGCGCCGGCGGGAGGAACGCTCCGGCCGAGACGAACAGGCGAAACTCGCCGCCGAGCTGGGCGTGCACTCGCCGAAAGATCAACCGCCGGATCCCGGCGGGGAGGCGCCGGGCGATCGACCGCAGC
>CAYXVP010000015.1:11928-18205 GCA_964468305.1 uncultured Anaerolinea sp.
GGTGACGAAGGGTTGCCCGGCGCTAATGCCGGCTAGTGCTGGTCGTGCCGCCGTTTCGATGAGGGGGGCCGCGTCGTTGACGAACGTGCGCGCGGCGTCGGCGTGCAGCGAGGCACGGGCGGAGCCACCCGCCGCCCTCGCGCGAAGCAGCGCGCTTTCGGCGCTGTAGACGTCGATGAGGATGTCGGCCGTGTACGTCAGAACTTCCTGCTGATCGGAGAGCTTCGTCCGCCCGGGCTTCTCGACCTCGCGTTCGATGGCGCTCCAGAACAGGTCGAGGACCTGGGGCACGACGACCATCGACGTCACCCGGTGCTCGCGCAGCGCCTCGAAGATCACCCGCGGATTGCGGCTCCGGACGTACAGCACGCTCGCCCCGACGCTGAGCGCGTAGAAGAGGCCGACCGCCTGTTCGAGCAGGTGCGACAGCGGCAGCAGCGACACGATCCGGTGGTGGAGCGGCGGGATGATCCGGTGGAAGGTGCGGTTCGACGCGATCAGGTTGTCGTGGGCCAGCATCACGCCCTTCGGCGTGCCGGTCGTGCCCGAGGTGAAGATCAGCTCGACCAGGTCGCCCGGCTGCGGCCGTGGCCAGCTCTCGACCTGTGTCTCCCAGTCGGCGGGGAGTGGCATGTCGCCCTCGTCAGGGGCGGCCCCGATCGTGTCGACCGTACTCGTGGCAAAGGCCCCGATCCCGAAGTCATTGGAATCCGGCGCATCGTGGCCAGTGCCGATGATCAGCCGCTTCGCGCCCGACGCGGCGACGATGCCCTCGATCGCCTCGCGGGACATGCGCAGGTCGAGCGGGACGATGACGACTCCGGTGCGAATCGCGCCGAAGTAGGTGGCTGGCAGCTCCGGCGTCGACGGCGACCAGGTGAGGATCCGATCGCCCTTGCGGAGCCCCAGAGCGCGGAGGCGGACCGCGGCCGCGCGCGCGCGACGGTCCAGCTCGCGATAGGTCCAGCCGCGGGTCGTGCCGTCCTCCTGCCGGATCGCGAGCGCCGGCTGATCGGCGTATCGCGCCACGGCGTCGTCGAGGAGATCGAGGAGGGTCTCCATCAGACCGTCCCGGAATTGATCACGCGCTTCATCGGGTGCTCATGCTCGCATCCTGCGATCGGTAACGTTCGAACGATCCCCGCGTTTCACTATATGCTACCGTCGTGTAGCACATTAGCCACGAGGCCCTCGTCATGACCAGGGTCGCGGTCACCGGTTCGTTCGGTTTCACGGGGCGGGCGCTCACGGAGCGCCTCCTCGCGACGGGCCACGAGGTCGTCACGCTCACCCGTCGCTCGGGCTCGGGCGACCCGCTCGCCGGTCGGGTCATCGTTCGACCTTTGGCCGCGTCCCGCCCGGACGAGCTCGCCGGCTCGCTCGAGGGCGTCCAGACCCTCTTCAACACGTACTGGCTCCGATTCCCGCGTGGCGATGCGACATTCGAGGGCGCGGTCGCTCGATCGGCAACGCTGCTCGCCGCCTCGCGAACCGCCGGGGTGGGGCGCGTGGTCCACGTCAGCGTCGTCAACGCGGCAGCGAACGCCGAGACGCCGTACGTTCGAGCGAAGGCCGCGCTCGAGGCGGTCGTCAGATCGAGCGGGCTCGAGTGGGCGATCGTCCGGCCCACGCTCACCTACGGCCCGAACGACATCCTGATCAACAACCTGGCCTGGGCGCTACGGCGGCTGCCCGTCTACGGCTTGCCCGGGCTCGGGCGGTACACGGTTCAACCGGTCCACGTCGACGATGTCGCCCGAATCTGCGTCGAGGTGGCGGGTGGCCCCGCCGGCGTGATCGTCGACGCGGCCGGGCCGGAAACGCTGGAGTACCGCGAGCTCGTCGATCGCGTTCGGACGGCGATCGCCAGCCGCGCACTGGTGCTGCCCATGCCGGCGCTCGCCGTGCTCGCGGCCGCACGGCTGCTCGGCCTCGTCGTCCGTGATGTCGTCCTCACCGGTGACGAGATTCGCGAGCTGACGTCGTCGTTGCTGACGTCGCACCAGCCGCCCCGCGGCGAGATTCGCCTCTCCGAGTGGCTGCCGGCGAACGCGGATCGACTGGGCCGGCACTGGTCCAGCGAGCTCGACCGGAACTACCGGATCGGCTGACGAGGCCCGAGGCTGCATCGCCGGGCCTCGTCAACCAGGGCTGCGTAATCAGAAGGTGACCGCACCCACCCAACATGCTCTGACGTGGACGCCCTTCGAGTCGGCGATCGATCAGGGCAATCCGCATCCGGCTCGGCTGGCGCCAGCTGGACCTCGCCGCTCGCGCTGGCGTCTCTCGGGCCTTCGTTTCCAAGGTGGAGCGCGGTCAGATTCGACACACAGACCTCGATCGATTGGATCGGATCTGTGTGGCAGTAGGTGCGGACCTTGATGTTCGGGTCCGGTGGCGGGGCGAGACCCTCGATCGCCTCCTGGACGAAGCACACGCCGGTCTGGTCGATCGTGTCGTCATAGAGCTAAATCGAGCCGGGCTGGAGACCGCGGTCGAGGTCACCTTCAACGAGTACGGCGATCGCGGATCCGTCGACGTCCTGGGTTGGCAAGCAGCCACGCGGGCGCTCCTCGTGATCGAGGTGAAATCTGTCGTGCCTGATGCCCAGGCGACACTCGTGCCACTCGACCGCAAGACCAGGCTCGGCAAGAGGATCGGGGCGCTTCGGGGCTGGGAGGTCGCGACGGTCTCACGAGTCCTGGTCGTCGCGGATCGCCCGATGAACCGGCGCCGCATCGCAGGGCTCGCGTCGACATTCGATGCGGCCCTGCCGGCGCGCGGTCACGAGATCAGACGGTGGCTCCGATCGCCGCACGGCTCGATTGCCGGGCTCTGGTTCCTGTCGGATTCTCCCGCCGGTGACGTTCGACGTGGCGCCGTCGGCCGGCTGCGGGTGAATCCTCCGCGCAAGGTCCGATCAGCGGTCGAATGACACCAGCCGTGGCGTCCGACACCGATTCCTCCTCCGAATCGCCAGCAGAGCTGGTTGCGAGCCCTCGGATCGCGTCGAGTGCTACCAGCCGTGGCATCCGACAGAAAGAGCCTCAAGGGGCACACGAAATCGTTCGAGACGAGCACGCTCCGGGTTGGGAGCCGATAGGGAGAACCGCTCGTTTGACCCCCTCAGGGGCCTGTGCCACACTCCGGCGGCCCTACCGGGGAAAGCGCACCGCAGCCGTTGGGCGACGAGCCGGATGCGCGCAGGCGAGATGAGCGCCCGAGGAGGTGAATCCCGGATTGGCAGAAGTCCGAGTGGGTGAGAACGAGACGTTCGAGAGCGCCCTCCGCCGCTTCAACAAGAAGATCCAGCAGTCCGGCATCCTCGCGGAGGCTCGCCGGCGCGAGCACTACGAGAAGCCGAGCGTGAAGCGGAAGCGCAAGGAAGCGAAGCGCAAGAAGAACGCACGGACGCCGCAGGGCTAGCAGACCCGGCGATCCCGCCCGAAGGTGCCGATACCGGTGACCCTCCGCGAGCGAATCTTGTCCGATATCAGGGCCGCGATGCGGTCGGGTGACGCGCTGCGCCGCGACACGCTCCGAATGGCCGAGAGCGCCATCTACAACGCCGAGAAGCGCGCCCGTCGGACCTATTCCGACGACGAGGTCGCCGGCGTGCTGACACGCGAGGTGAAGACTCGACGAGAGTCGGTCGAGGCGTTTCGCAAGGGCGGCCGCGAAGATCTCGCGTCGAAGGAGGAGGCCGAGATCGGGATCCTCACCGTGTTCCTGCCCGAGCAGCTCTCCGAGGCCGAGATCCGGGCGCTCGTCGACGAGGCGGTGGCCGCGACCGGCGCCGCGAGCCCTCGCGACATGGGCAAGGTGATGGGCTGGCTGGCGCCGCGGACGAAGGGTCGGGCGGATGGGCGCCTCGTGAGCCAGGTTGCCGGGCAGGCGCTGGCCTCCATCGGTGGCGGCGCCTGATGGCCGTCCCTACTCCGGCGCGACGACTGCCCAACAAGCGCGAGCTCTTCCGCCTGCTCATCGCCTTTGGCGGGCTCGTGCTGACGATGACGGTGATCCTGGGCCTGGACCTGACTCCGGGTCTCGCCCTCAAGGTCGGCGACGTCGCCCCGTCGGACGTCGTCGCGCCGCGGGCGCTGAACTTCACCAACGAGCTGCTCACCGCCCAGGCGCGGCAAGCCGCGCGCGACAAGGTCGACCCGCAATACGACTACACATCCGGCGGCGCGATCGCGGTCGCGGCCGAGCAGCTGAGCGCATACACGCGCCGGGTCGCACCGCTGGACGCGGCGTTCGCGACCGGGACATCGGCCGAGGAGCGGGCGGCGCTCCTGGACGGCGTGCTGCCGGGCCTCACCGACGCCGCGCACAACACCCTTCTCACCCTGGACCCGCGACGGTGGATCCCGGTTCGGACCGAGGCGGCCCGCGTCCTCGACGTCACCGAACTGAACGAGGTCCGCGACACGGAGGTCGCCGAGGCCCGGCTGCGGCTGTCTGCCCAGATGGCCGGTGGGCTGTCTGATTCGGAGCGCGCCCTCGCGGCCGAGATCATCGGCCCGCTCCTCGCCCCGAACAGCTCGTTCTCGGCGACCCTGACCGAGCAGGAGAAGGATCGGGCCGAGGCAGCTGTCGTTCCCGTCGTCGAGTCGATCGTCCAGGGCGAGGTGATCGTTCGCGCCGGGTCGAAGGTTGACGACGTCGACGTCGCGCGCGTCCATGCCCTCGGCCTCGACGTGCGGCGCCTCGACCTGGCCGCACTCGGCGGCTGGTTCCTGCTGTCGGGCCTCCTGGTGGCGATGGTCATCGCCTGGCTGCGCCTGTTTCGGCCGGCCTATTGGCACCGGAACAACGTCGTCGTCCTCATCTGGCTGCTCCTGACCTTTGCGACCTTCGCCCTCCAGGTCACCTCGGGTCGGCCGGCGCTGCCGTTCGTCCTGCCGATCTCCGCGGTCGGGTTGCTCGTGACGGTCCTGCTCGACGCCGAGACGGCGATCCTCGTCGGCGCCGCGGTGTCGGTGATCGCCGGCGCGGTCAACGGGCCGTCGCTCGAGCTCGGGACGTACGCCATGCTCGGCAACGTGGCCGGCATTCTCGCCATCCGTCGCGGCGACCGGCTGCAGAACTTCATCCAGGCGGGGGCCGCGATCTTCGTGGTCCAGGCCGTGGTGATCACCGCGTTCTCCCTCCTCGGCGAACGCGACATGACCGGGATCGTCCAGCTCATCGGTGCGGCGTCGCTGTCGGCCGGCGGGGCGGCGGTGGCGGCGGCCGGCCCGTTCGCCGTTCTCGGCAGCGGGTTCGGGCTGCTGACGGTGTTCCAGCTGCTCGAGCTCGCCAACCCGTCGCAGACGCTGCTTCGGCGGCTGCTCGTCGAGACCCCCGGCACCTACCACCACTCGCTGATGGTCGGCAACCTGGCCGAGCGCGCCGCCGAGGCCATCGGCGCGGACCCGCTGATCACCCGTGTCGCGGCCTACTACCACGACGTCGGCAAGCTCGCGAACCCGCTCGCGTTCATCGAGAACCAGTCCGGCGGCGACAACGTCCATGACGACCTCGAGCCCGAGCAGTCGGCGGAGATCCTCAAGCAGCACGTCGCCGACGGCATCGACGTCGCCTACCAGGCGCGGCTGCCGAAGGCGTTGATCGCGTTCATCCCGCAGCACCACGGGACCGCGATCATGAGCTACTTCTATGCCAAGGCCCGCGAGGAGGCCGCGGCGCAATTCGGCGGCCTCGGCACCGAGGAGGGGCGAAGGGCGGCCGAGGCCGTCGGCCCGCGCCGCTTTCGGCACGCCGGCCCCAAGCCGCAGTCGCGTGAGGCCGCCTTGCTCATGCTCGCCGACGGGGTCGAGGCGTCGGTGCGCTCGCTCGAATCGAGGGACGAGCAGGCGATCCGGTCGATGGTGGCGCGGATCGTCCTCGAGCGGCTCGAGGACGGCCAGTTCGACGAGTGCGACCTCACGCTGCGCGACCTGAACAAGATCCAGGAGGCGTTCGTGAGCCAGCTCCTGGGCATGTACCACCAGCGGATCGCCTACCCGCAAAGCAAGGTGGTCGAGATCGAGTCACGCCGTGCCGCCGGCGGAGGCGGCTCCGCTCCAGCGTGAACCGGCGCCTCCCTGGACTACCTCGGACGCGCATCCTGTACCTGCCGCCGTGGCGCGTCGACCTGGTCACGCGGGACGGCATTCGATCACCCATCGCGGCCGCGGCGATCGCCCGCGCCATCGGGCGGGCGCTGGACGCGGCCGGCGCGCCGGCTCCAAGCTCCGTCACGGTGGTCCTGACCGACGACGCGGAGCTGGCC
>CAYXVP010000016.1:0-8309 GCA_964468305.1 uncultured Anaerolinea sp.
CCATCGACAAGCCGAACAGGATCGTGAACACGAAGATCGGGACCCAGCTCTCGATGACGCCGCCGGGCACGATCCCCAGCTGGTCGGCGAACCAGCCGTCGCGGAAGACGAGGACCATCACCCCGAATGCGGCGGCCGTCGACAGCAGGTTCAGCAGGATCGCCTTGATCGGGATCACGATCGAGCGGAATGCGACGAGCATCAGCAGGAAGCTGAGGCCAAGCACGAACGCGAAGATGCGTGGCGTCGCGTCGGTGTAGATGCCGACGACGTCCATCGTCGCCGCGGCCTGTCCGCTGACGTACATCTGGGCGCCGCTCGAGGCCAGCGGCCCGAAGATCTCCGGCCGGAGCTGGTCCCGGACCTGCCGCACGATGGCGCGATTCGCCTCGTCATTGCGGCCGCCGGACAGCTGGAACGAGAGCAGCTGCGCGGCGCCGTCGGCGGAGAGGCGCCCGGTCGCCGGGCCGCTCACCCCGGGGATGGCCAGGATCCGGTCCTTGAGCGATACGACCGCTGACTGCACGTCGGCGCGATTCGCCTCGGTGACGACGACGTCGAGCCGGACGTTCTGGCCGAACGGGAACTTCTCGTTGACGAGCTTGATGGCGGCGATCCCATCGATCGACGACGGCAGGCCCGTGATCTCGGTGGTGCCGGTTCGGAGCCGGGTCACCGGCGTCGCAATCGCCACGAGCAAGGCCGCGCTCAGGACAGTCATGACCACCGGGCGGGCTATCACGAAGTTGACCAGTCGAGCCCAGAACCCGCTGCCCGGCGGTCGCGCCGCGCGCCGCTCGACGGCCGCGAGCACACCCCTGGCGCGGAAGAGCCGCGGGAGCCACGTGATCGGGCGCCCAAGGTCCACCCGGTCGCCGACGATCGCCATGGTCGCGGGCAGGAAGGTCAGGCTGCCAATGACTGAGACGAGGACGACCGCCATCGTCCCCACGGCCATCGAGGTGAACAGCGAGATGCCGAGTGTCACGAGCCCGCCGAGCGAGATGACGACCGCAATGCCACTGAAGAACACCGCCCGACCGGCCGTGCTGCTCGCGGTCTCGATCGCCGCGAGCACGTCCCGACCGGCCCGCCGCTCCGAGCGGAACCGGGTGATCATGAACAACGAGTAGTCGACGGCGACGGCCAGGCCCATGAGGATGATCAGCTGGCTCGCGTTGGGGCTGACGGCCCCGACGTTCTGGCTGTACAGGCCCAGGAATCCGTAGGCGGCTGCGAGCGAGGAGATCGCGAGGAGCAGCGGGATTACCGACGCCACGATCGCGCCGAACGCCACCAGCAGGATCACGAACGTGATCGGGATCGTCAGGCGCAGCGAGCCGTCGAGCTCGTCGTTGATGAGCTGGTTGATGTCGCGGTTGATGAACGTGCTGCTGATGACGTGGATCCGCGCATTCGGCAAGCGGGCTCGCGCCGCGTCGACGATGGCGGGAACGGGCGCGAGCTTCTGCTCGACCACCGGTCGCTCGCCGGGGATGTTGCCCACGACCTGGACGGTCGAGCCGTCGGGCGAGATGACACCCGCCGCCTGCTCCGGGGGGACCGCGAACGGGTCGATGACGCTGTCGAACGTCGGCTGCTCGACGCCGCCGACCGTCACCTTCGCCGCTGCCATGTCCGCGGCGAGCTGGTGGACCGCTGCCTGGAAATCCGTGCTGGTGGCGGCTCTAGCCCCGCCGTCGATGACGATCACCATTCGCTCGCTGGCCACGACGGGCTCGCCCGCCCCGAGCACGTCGTAGGCGGTCTCGGACTCGAGCTTCGGGCCGTTCGGGTCGTTGTTGACGTCGAGGGTGGAGATCCCGCCCGCCGCGAGGCTCCCGACGAGGATCCCGAACGTCGCTACGAACCACAGCACGAACACGGGCCAGCGGTGGCGCGCGCTCCAGGTGGCGATCCGGACGGTCAGCGGAGCTCGCATGGCCCGCCGAGTCTATCGAGCGACAAAGAAGGACCCCGGGCGGCGTGTCGAGCTCCGGCCGCCGCGGGACAGGGCGGTGGCCGTCAGTGCCGGGAGGTACGCCGCCCGACCGGGATTGGATCCCGCAGCGTCGGCTAGAGCTGCTCCTGGTTGTCGATCTGGGCGCGCTGCAGGCGCCCCGAGAAGTCGACATAGATCGACTTCCACTCGGTAAACGAATCGAGCGCGGCGTGGCCGGCCTCGCGGTGGCCGTTGCCGGTCTCCTTCCAGCCGCCGAATGGCAGGTGCGTCTCGGCGCCCGTCGTGCCGGCGTTGACGTAGACGATGCCCGTCTCGAAGTCGCGCATCGCCCGGAAGGCCGTGTTCGCGTCGTGGGTGAAAATCGCCGAGGACAGGCCGTAGTTGGTCTGGTTGAGCGCGGTCATGGCCTCCGTGTACCCGACGACCGCGATGATCGACAGGACCGGGCCAAAGATCTCCTCCTGGGCGATCCGGTCCATCGGCATGACGCCGCTGAAGATGGTCGGCTCGAAGAAGGTGCCGTGCCGGAGGTCGCCGTCGCGAGCCGTGGCCCCGCCGAGGACGAGCTCGCCCTCGGTTCGGCCGACGTCGATGTAGCCGCCGACCTTCTCGACCGCCGCGGCATTGATGAGCGGACCGACGTCGACGGTCTCGTCCAGCCCGGAGCCCAGCTTCAGGCTGCGAGCCCTCGACTCGAGCCGCTGCAGCAGCGGCTCGACTGCCGGCTTGTCGACGATCACCCGCGAACAGGCCGTGCAGCGCTGGCCTGTCGTGCCGAACGCCGACCACAGGATGCCGTCCGTCGCGAGGTCGAGGTCGGCGTCGGCCATGACGACGACCGCGTTCTTGCCGCCGAGCTCGAGGGAGACTCGCTTGAGACGATGCGCCGCCCGCGCTGAGATCGACTTGCCGGTCGACGAGTGACCCGTGAACGAGATGACGCGGACGTCCGGCGACTCGACGATGGCGTCGCCCACCTCGCCCCCCGAGCCCGTCACGAGGTTGACGACACCCGCAGGAAAGCCGGCCTCGGCCATCAGCTCCACGAGGAGCGTTGCGCAATGCGGCGTGTCGCTCGCCGGCTTGAACACGACCGTGTTGCCGGTCACGAGCGCCGGCATGATCTTCCAGCACGGGATCGCCATCGGGAAGTTCCAGGGCGTGATGATCCCGGTGATCCCGATCGGCTGGCGGATGCTCATCGCCCACTTGTCGGGCAGCTCCGACGGCACGGTGTCGCCGAACATGCGGCGGCCCTCGCCCGCCATGAGGTAGGCGATGTCGATGCCTTCCTGGACGTCCCCGCGGGCCTCGGCGAGAACCTTGCCCATCTCGCGCGTCATCGCCCGCGCGAGCCGCTCCTTGTTGTCGCGCATGAGTTCGCCGAACGCGTACAGGATCTCGCCGCGCTTTGGCGCGGGCATCGCCTTCCAGCGTGGCCCGGCCATCTCGGCGGCCTTCACCGCCATCGCGACGTCCGCGGCAGTCCCTGCCTGGAAGTGGCCGATGACGTCACGCCGATCGGCCGGGTTGACGCTGTCGAAGGTTCGCCCCGAGACGGAGTCGACCCACTCGCCGGCGATGAACAGCTGGAACGTCGGAACGTTGCCAGGCAGCGCGGCGCCTGCCTTCTCGAGGAGACCGGTCATGCGCGGAGGATAAAGCGCCAGCGGGTGGCGGTCGGCATTGCCTTCCAGGCGAGGACGGACTCTGGCTCGATGCGCCACATGCCGCCGTTGTCCCAGGAATTGGGCGTTGGGTCATACCCCTCGTACTTGCCGCCCATCGCGGCCGCGAGGGCGTCGCCCAGGTCGCGATCAGGACGGATCTCGACGCCGCGGCCGCGGACGATCACGACGTCGTTCGCGTCGTCGAGGTGGATGAACACGTTCGGGTTGGCGACGAGGTTGCGGTTCTTGACGGTGTTTGGGTCGCCCGTCTCGA
Source organism: uncultured Anaerolinea sp. (assembly GCA_964468305.1). Classification (GTDB taxonomy): domain Bacteria; phylum Chloroflexota; class Limnocylindria; order Limnocylindrales; family CSP1-4; genus UBA5189. The sequence continues at coordinate 3,908 of CAYXVP010000016.1, forward strand.
GATACAGGTCGTCCCCGACGAAGCAGCCCCAGATCGGCACGACGTGCGGCCGCCCATCGGGCGTGACCGTCCCGATCCAGTACCCATCGGCGGACGTCAACCGTTCGATCACGTGTGCCCACTCGATGAAGGAGCCACCCCTCCGCGGAACGCCATAGCCCTCGGGTGGGCTGTCCGGGCGCTCACAAGGTGGCTCCGACGCAAAGCGGCCCGGACCCAGCGCCATCAGGCCGTGCTGCCTGCCGCGGCCGCCGACCTTTCCGAGGCCGCGGCCGCCCATGCGCGGCGCTCGTTCCGGTGCGCCCACGGCTCCAGCACGGCGTAGGCCGCACCGGTCCAGGGCGTCGCGATGCCCGTCTCGCGCCCGAGCAGGACCAGCGTGCCCTGGAGCGCCTCGAGCTCCATCCGGTGCCCCGTCAGGAGATCGTGCCGCAGCGACGTCCCCTCGTTGTCATTCTGGGCGAGCACCAGCCTGTGGGCGCGCTCGACGAGGTCTGTAGCCAGTGGCACTCCGAGCGCCCGGCCGACCGACCACGCCTCCGTCATGATCGATCGCAACATCCCCGTTGCCGCCGCGGAAGCGCGGATGTCGCCGACCGTGAGCTGGGTCGCCGCGGTCACCGCCGAGAAGGCGACGAGCAGCACGTACTTGTCCCACTTCGCCAGGCGCACGTCGTGGGTGGCGGAGGCATCGATGCCGCCGCCGCGCAGCAGCTCGACGATCCCTTTGACCCGCTCGGTCGGCGGACCCTGGCGCAGCTCGCCGAGGACGATCCGCGCCGATCCGCTGCGGACCACGCCGGGCGCCTCGATCGCAGCGAGGATGTATGTCGCGGCGCCGAGGACATGCTCCGCGCCCAGCTTCGCCGCGATCCTGGCCTCATTGTCGATGCCGTTCTGGATCGAGATGACGGCGGTGTTCGGGCCGACCAGCGGAGGGAGCAGCTCGACCGCCGCATCGGTGTCGTACGACTTCACGCAGAACAGGACGATGTCGACTTTGCCGATCGATGCTGGGTTGTCGGTGGCCCACACCGGGGTGGTCGACACGCCGTCCGGGGTGATGAGGGTCAACCCGCGTTCGCGCAACGCCCGGAGGTGGGCGCCACGGGCGATGAGATGCACGTCGGCCCGGTTCGCGGCGAGGCGGCTGCCCAGGTACGAGCCGACCGCGCCCGCACCGAGGACCGCGATTCTCATGACGCCCGGCGATCCAGCCGCGGCGGACGGCGAGCCGCACGGAGCACCCCGGGTTCCTCCAGGAAGTCGAGCCAGAGCTCGGGCGCATCCAGGGAGACGGTCAGACCGTCGCCGAGTGGACGCCAGCTCCGGTCGATAGTCAGCCGGGTACGTTCCAGCAAGGGCAGCAGCCGAGGGCTGGCGAGGACCGGAACGCCTTCGAGGTCGGGCAGGCGGGCGAGCCCAGGATCGGCGGCCGGTTCCCTGAAGCGGGCCGTGATGTCGCCGACGACGACCCCGCAGCGAGCGCTGGCGAAGTAGTCAACCGCGATCACCCGGCCTCGCGCGAGCTTCGGCAGCGCTTCGCGGAGCCGCGGCGAGGCGCCGACCGAGATCAAGTCGCCCTCAGACGCGCTCGAACGCGGCCGCCACGGAGCCGCCGCCGCCGAGGCACAGCGTCGCCAGCCCGTAATGGCCCTGGCGCCGGCGCAGCTCGTGGAGCAGGGTCGCGACGATCCTCGCTCCGCTCGCCCCGATCGGATGGCCGAGCGCGATCGCGCCGCCGTTGACGTTGACCTTGTCCCAGTCGAAGCCGAGCTCACGCCCATCGGCGACGGTCTGTGCGGCGAAGGCTTCGTTGATTTCGATGAGGTCGAAGTCGCCGATCGTCATGTCGAGCTGCCCGAGGAGCCTGCCGACACCCTTGACGGGAGCGAGGAACAGCCACTTCGGCGCGACCTCGGCCTGCGCGTAGCCGATCAGGCGAGCCAGCGGCTTCAGCCCGAGCTTCTCGACCGCGCGCTCGCTGGCCACGACGGTCGCCGCGGCACCGTCCGTGATACCGGGCGAGTTCCCGGCAGTCACGGTGCCATCTGTCGCGTCGCCGCGGTCCTCACCCGTTGGCAGCTCGAAGACCGGCTTCAGCCTGGCCAGCGCCTCGAGGCTGGTGTCCCGCCGAGGGCCCTCGTCGGTGTCGACCACGATCTCCTGGCCCTTCGGGCCGGCCACGGTCACCGGCGCCATCTCGTCGGCGAAGCGCCCGGCGTCGATGGCGGCGATCGCGCGCTCGTGGCTCGCGAGCGCGAATCGGTCCTGGTCCTCGCGCGAGACGTGGTCCTTGATGGCGACGCGCTCGGCGTGGGTGCCCATGTGGCAGTTCTCGATCGTGCACCACAGGCCGTCCTGGATGGCCGCGTCGACGAGCTGCCCGTTGCCCAACCGATAGCCGAAACGCGCCTTGGGCAGCAGATACGGCGCCAGGTTCATCGACTCCATGCCGCCCGCGACCACCACCTCGGCGTCGCCCGCCTTGATCTCGGCGGCGGCGAGCATGATCGACTTCAGGCCGGATCCACAGACACGGTTGACGGTTGTCGCGCTGGTCGTATCCGGCAGGCCGGCCAGCAGGGCGGCCTTGCGCGCCGGCGCCTGGCCGACGCCGGCCTGGAGAACCTGGCCCATCAGGACCTCGTCGACGGTCGCCTCGGGCGGCAGGCCGCGCTCGACGGCAGCCGCGATCGCGACGCCGCCCAGCTCGACGGCCGGGGTGTTCGAGAGCGCGCCGCCGAGCTTGCCGATCGGCGTTCGCGCGGCGCTGACGATGTAGACGCGCCCGTTGGGCCCTGGATTCGAGGGAGTCACCCGTTCAATCTACATCGGCTCAGTCGGAGTCCTCGGCGAGGGCGAGGATGTTGCCCTCCGAATCGACGAACCACGCGTTCACGTCGGACTCGCCCTCGGCGAGGATGCCGTCGACGGTGTGGCCCTCGGGCCCGAAGTCGTACTCCTCGAACGTCACGCCATGGCCCCGCAGCCGGCCGACCTCGTCCCGGATCCCGGCGAGTCGCCAAACCGCGACGGTGTTCTTCGCCGTCCCGGCGTAGTCGGTCTTGTAGACCTCGAAACGAGTTCCGCCGGAGCGGTAGTCGAGGACGAAGCCGGCCACCTCGCTCGTCGGCTCGAAACCGAGCGCCTCGGCGTACCACGCCTTCGCCCGGTCCAGGTCGGCGGCCGGGAGCATCGTGGTAATCGCCCCTGCGTCCGGAGCCGCGGCGTCCTGGACGAGCCCGACGATGTTCGCGTCGGGGTCCTTGAACCAGGCGTTGGCGTTGCCGTCGGGCGACTCCATGATCCCGTCGACCGTCTTGAATTCGCCGAAGTCGTACTCCTCGAACGTCACGCCCCGGTCGCGAAGACGCGCCACCGCGTCGCCGACGCTCGGCACGACCCAGTTCATGACGGTGTTCTTCGCCGTACCCGCGAAGGGCGTCTCGAAGATCGTGAACGCCGAACCGGGCGCGAGCTCGTACACGAGCACGCCGGGCGGCTCGATCGTTGGCTCCCAGCCGAGCCTGTCGGCGTACCACCGCCGCGCTCGCGCGAGGTCGCTGGTCGCGAGGCTCGGGTGGATCGGCGCGTCGGTGATCACGGATGGCTTGGTCGCGATTGCCTGTGTCATGGCTGCCTCCAGTTCCCCGCCAGTATCGCCCCGGCGCTGGTTTCGGGGGGCCGTCAGCCGCGCGGGTAGGTGTGAAACCCGCGTCCCGTCTTCTGGCCGAGATGGCCCTCGGCGACCAGGCGCTCCAGCACCGGCGGTGGCTTGAAGTGCTCGCCGCCGATCCCTTCGTACAGGACGTTCATGACGTTGAGGCAGACGTCGAGCCCGATGAAGTCCGCCAGCTCGAGCGGGCCCATCGGATGGTTCAGCCCGACTCTCGCCCCCGTGTCGATGTCCTCCGCCGACCCGGTGCCCTCCTCGCAGGTCCGCATCGCCTCGGCGAGGAACGGCATCAGGATGCGGTTGACGATGAACCCCGGGCGGTCGGCGGAGACGATCAGCTTCTTGCCGAGCGCCTCGCTGAGGTCGCGGATCGTCGACTCCGTTTCGTCTTTCGTGGCGGAGCCGCGAATGAGCTCCACGAGCGGCATCACCGGGACCGGGCTGAAGAAGTGCATGCCGACGAAGCGCCTGCGGCGGTCCGGCGAGACGCCCTCGGCAAGAGCGTCGATCGAGATCGAGCTCGTGTTCGAGGCGAAGATCGTCCGCTCCGGCGCGACCTCGTCGAGCCTCGACCACAGGCGCCGCTTGACGTCGAAGTCCTCGAACACCGCCTCGATCACCAGGTCCGCGGTTCGGGCCGTGGCGATGTCGGACGACGTCGCCACGCGAGCGAGAATCAAATCTCGCTCAGCGGCCGTCAGCTTGCCCTTGGCCGCCGCCCGG
>CAYXVP010000016.1:8319-17867 GCA_964468305.1 uncultured Anaerolinea sp.
CCCCCCCCCAAAACACGGGGCCGGGGTTTGGGCCGGGGGGGTTGTGGAACGAGGGCCCAAGCCGGGGGGGAACAAAATCTCGTTAGGGGGCCGTAAGTTGCCCCTTGGCAACCGCCCGGTGGGGTTTGCCGGCGACCCGGGCCTTGCCGGCCTCGGCGCGGGCCACGTCCGGCTCGTAGAGCATGACCTGCTTGCCGATCGCGGCGTGGACCTGACCGATGCCATGGCCCATGAGGCCCGCACCGGCGACGAACACGTGGTCGATCGGCATCGCACCGAGCCTACCAGTGGCTCGGGCGCGCCGGCGATCGGGCCGATTCCGTTACCGCCCGGAGGTACGTCGCGGGCTCGGTCAACGCCAGTCCGCGAGGAGCCGGTCCGCGGCGGCAAACGGATCGAGCCGGTGCGCCGCGACCTCGCGGATCGTGGCCTCGGTCGCCTTCCGGTTCGCGGGCTCGTGCAGCTCGGATCGGAGCCGGTCAGCGAGGATGGCCCACACCTGCGCCTCGGCGCGCGCGAGCCGCGCCGGCGAGTCACCCGCTTCGCGACCGCGCGCGCGATACCGGTCCAGCGCGGCCAGCAGCTGCGGCACGCCGGCACCGTTGGTCGCCGTCGTGACCAGGACCTCGGGCTCCTTCGGCCGCGGCCGCCCCGCAGCCTCCTCGTCGTGCGATGGCGCCGGGCGGGCTCGACCGCTTGCGCGCACCCCGACCCGCCCGACCGCGACAAGCATCGCCCGCAGCTGCGAGGCGGTGCGCTGGGCCCCTGGTCGATCGCCCTTGTTGACGACGACGATGTCAGCCACCTCGAGAAGCCCGGCCTTGATGGCCTGGACCTCGTCGCCCATCTCCGGCGCCTCCAGGACGACCGTCGTGTCCGCAGCAGCGGCGACCTCGACCTCCGACTGGCCGGTGCCGACCGTCTCGAGCAGGATCAGGTCGAAGCCCGCGGCGTCGAGCACGGCGGCGGCGGCGGTCGAGGTGGAGGCGAGACCGCCGGCGTGGCCGCGGGCGGCCATCGATCGGATGAAGACGTCGCGGTCGCTCGCGTACGACTGCATCCGCACGCGATCGCCCAGCAATGCCCCGCCGGTGATCGGGCTCGACGGATCGACGGCGATCACTGCGACCGAGCGGCCGGCCGCGCGAACGGCGCCGATCAGCGCCGCGACGAGGGTCGACTTGCCCGAGCCCGGCGCTCCGGTGATCCCGACGAGGTGGGCGCTGCCCGCCAGCGGATACAGGCGGCGCAGCGCCGATTCCGCCACGGGCGTTCGATTCTCGACGGCGGTCAGGATCCGGGCCAGCGCGCGCCGATCGCCGGCCAGGCCCGCGTCGACGAGCACGTCGGGGTCTGTGGCTCGAGGCTCCGCCGGCACCTCAGACGTGGGCGCGCGCGTTCTCGCGCAGGTACGCCGCAACCTCGGCGATCGTGGTGCCCGGCCCGAACGTCGCTGCGACGCCGGCCGCCTTGAGGGCCGCGACATCGTCGTCCGGGATGATCCCGCCGACCACGACGAGCACGTCGTCCATACCCGCTTCCTTCAGCTTCGCGGTAACCTTCGGGACGAGGGTCATGTGAGCGCCGGACAGGATCGAGAGCCCGACGACGTCGACGTCCTCCTGGAGCGCGGCGGTGACCACCATGTCGGGTGTCTGGCGGAGCCCGGTGTAGACGACCTCGAAACCCTTGTCACGGAGCCCGCGGGCGAGCACCTTGGCCCCGCGGTCGTGGCCGTCGAGGCCCGGCTTCGCGATCAGCACCTTCAGGGGGCGGTCGGGCATGGCCGGGATTGTAGGCTTCGGTCGATGGCGTAAACCCCGGGCGAGAAGCTAGCCAGGGCGCTAGCGCCGATCGCCCTCGAGGTCGGGCAGGTGCTCGACGTAGTGGCCGAACGAGTTGCCGGCGATGACGGCCGCGGCCCAGCCGTCGTGCGCGCCGAGCTGGTCATCGGTCAGCATGCCGACCGCGCGCCGCAGGCGGCGGTAGGAGTCGGCCATGGTCAGGACGATCTCGCCGATCGTCCTCCCCTCGGCGGCGCGGGCGGCGCGGCCGTTGATCGCGTCCTCCGTCTCGCCGAGCTGGGCTGGCTCGCCCGAATCGGCGAACTTCGTCAGCCGTCCGACCGTCAGGTCGTGCCAGGTGCCGATGTGGGCCAGCATCTGCTTGCGCGTCCAGCCGTCGCCCCCGATGCGTGCCGCCAGTCGCTCGGTTGGCAGGGACGTGACCCGGCGGTTGAAGGTGGCCCAGCCCTCGTCCATCCGAGCGAGCGTCTCGCTGACGGTCAGCCGGTCGACCATGGCGCTCCTTCCAGCCGCAGTTCGGCCTACTCGCCCGGCGGGCGGCGCTCCAGGTGGCTGAAGAACTCGGCACGGGTCCGGTCCCGCGTTCGGAACAAGCCCAGCACGGCCGACGTGGTCATGATCGTGCCCGGCTTGCGAATGCCGCGCATGACCGCGCAGAGGTGGTTGGCCTCGACGACGACGCCGACACCCTGCGGCGCGAGCCGCTCGTTGAGGAAGTCCGCAATCTGCTGGGTCAGGCGCTCCTGGACCTGCAACCGCCGCGCGTACATCTCGACGATGCGGGGGATCTTGGACAGCCCGATGACCTTGCCCCGGGGGATGTAGGCGACCGCCGCCGTGCCGAAGAACGGCAGCAGGTGGTGCTCACACAGTGAGTAGAAGGGGATGTCCTTGACCACGACCATCTCCGAGTAGTCGACGTCGAAGATCGCTCCATTCACCAGGCGCGTCGGGTCGACGTGGTAGCCGGCGGTCAGCTCTGCGTACATCCGGTGCACTCGATCGGGGGTGTTGCGAAGGCCCTGCCGATCGGGATCCTCGCCGATCTCGACGAGGATCTCGCGCACCGCCTCCTCGACCCGGCCGTCCGGTGTCGCGAGCGACCCGGACCCGACGATGGGCCGGGTCAGCTCCGCCTCCGCAGCATCCCCGCTGCGGGCGTGGCCATTCATCGCGTCGTCGTCCTCGCCGATCTCGCGCTCGATCTCGGCGACGAGCGCGCGAACGTGCTCCGGCAGGTGAGGATTGCTCATGGCTTGGTGATCGTACCCCCGACGGCGGGTTCCGACGCTCCTCAGCCGGCAGATCGACCCTCGGCACCGCGCAGCCATGCGCGCGCGTTCTCCCCGAGGGCGCCGAGGTGGTAGCCGCCCTCTTGCAGGATCACCAGCCGCCGTCCGAGCGCGGCAACTCGGCGGCCCATCTCGTGGTAGCCCGCGGTGGTGAGAGCAAGGTCGCCGATCGGGTCGAGGTGGAAGGTGTCGAAGCCGAGCGACACGACGACGATCGAGCCCGGCTCGTCGTCGATGCGCTCGAGCGCACTGTCCAGCGCGGCGAGATAGGTCTCGTCGTCTGCGCGAAGCGGCATCGGGTAGTTGCGGTTCGCGCCCCGGCCGGGGCCCTCCCCAACCTCATCGGCATGGCCGAGATAGAACGGGTACAGGCGCTTCGGGTCAGCGTGGAGCGAGACATAGAGCACGTCGCCGCGGCGCCAGAAGATCTGCTGGGTGCCGTTACCGTGGTGCACGTCGACGTCGAGGATCGCGACCCGTTCCCCCGTCGCCGCCACGATCGCCTGGGCCGCGATGGCGGCGTTGTTGAAGAAGCAGTAACCACCGGCCATGGCCGCCGCCGCGTGGTGCCCCGGCGGGCGGCACAGGCCGTACGCGACGGTCTCGCCGGCGAGGACGAGATCGACCGTCGACCGCGCCACGTCGACCGCCCCGCCCGCCGCATCGTACGAGCCGGGCCGGATCGGATTGGACGAGTCGAGGCCCCACCAACCGGTTCGGCCGCCGACGGCCACCGGCTCCGGCCGCGCAGCCACAAAGGCGTCGCTCATGCCGCTGAACATGCCGCGGGTCGGGTACGTGTCGGCGACGAGGAAGTCGCGCTCGATCCGCTGCTTGACGGCCGCTGGCCAGGCCTCCTCCAGGAACCGGACCAGGCCCGCATCGTGGACGGCGAGGATCGGCTCCGTGCCGTGCTCGGTCGGCGCCGTGATCTCGAAGCCGCCGTCGCCGGCGAGCGCATCGCGGATGACCTCGGCGCGCTGCACGACCTCGCACGCCGGGACGGGCACGCCGAGGTAGGTCTCGACCTGGGGGTCGTGGCCGCGATGGCGGTCGGTGTGGACGACCTTCATTGCCGGATCGTACGGCGACGGACGGTCCGGGTTCCGTCGATCGCTACGATTCGGCGATGGCCAAGCGCCCTCGCGGCTCGCCCCGCGGCATCGCCCGGTCCGCCGCGCGGGCGCGGGCGTTCGACCAGCTCGTCGATCGAGCCCTGGCGGCGATCCCCGACCCGTATCGCCAGGCGCTGCGAGAGATCGCCGTGATCGTCGAGGACGAGCCCTCGGCCGAGCAGCTGCGCGACAACGACCTCGAATTGTCGGACACCATGTACGGCCTGTACGAGGGCGTGCCCCGGACCGACTATGGCGCCGACTGGGCCGCCTCGCCGAACCGGATCACGCTGTTTCGGCTGCCCCTCCAGGAGGACTTCCCGCATCTGCGTGACCTTGAGGCGGAGGTACGGCTGACGGTGCTGCACGAGCTCGCCCACCACCTCGGCATCGACGACGACCGGCTCGAGGAGCTCGGCGCCGGCTGATCAGCGGGATGCCCCGGGATCGAAGATATCGATCCAGGGCAGAACCTCGAGCTCGAGCACCTCACCGGCGGCGTCGCGGATGTCGTCCGAGGCGGGCGACTGGCCTCCGCCAACCAGCGAATACACGTCCCACGCGGTCGGCTCGGCCGGCAGATCCTCGAAAGGAACGAGCGTGACGAGGAGGTCGCCGCGCCAGGCCGACCTGGACGTGGTGCCGACGTCCGACCAGGCCCCATCGGCATACAGGAGCTCGCGCAGCCGCAGCTTGCCCCGATCCAGCTCGGTCACGAAGCGGACATCGGCGCCCTCGAACTGCGCGCCGGCGCGCGCGGGGGCCGCGATCGCGCCCGAGGTCCGCACCAGCTGGCCCCACTCGGCGTGTGGCAGGGCGGGGTCCCATGACGGCGGGGCGGCCATCCGCTGGGTGATCAGGAGCGCCCCCGCGTCGAGCGGGATCGCCGACTCGGGCGAATCCCCGCAGGCCACGGCCTCCGCGCCACAGCTGAAGACCTCTTCGAGCATCCAATCGGGAATGGAGCCCAGCCCGGAGATGTCGGCGACCACGATGTCGGCCGCGGCCGACTCGCTTGGTTGCTCGTCGCCGGCGGGATCGTTGATCACGACCGGCACGCCGTGGGGCAGCACCAGGGCTCCGTGCGGCGTGGCGGCGTCGCGCAGGAATGCGACCAAGTCGCTGCCCGGCCTCGGCTGGAACGACGCGATCGAGGGGATCCCGGCGAGCGCCACCACCGCGAGGCAGGCGATCGCGATCGTCATCGGAACGCTGACCCAGCGGACCTTCGCAGGGGTGGCATTCGGCGCCCGAGCCTTGTCGAGCCCTGCCGAGTAGAACGTGAGGCCGAGGAATGCCGCGACCTGGGGGGCGGCGAGGATGGCCGCGATCGTAAACGTGAGACTACCGAACGCGACGATGAACCCGAGGACGAGGATCCCGGGCAGGATCAGCGACGTCGCGCCATCCCCAATGTGGAAGAAGCCGGCGAACCGCGCGATGACGTCGGCGCCGCTGCCGAATGCCAAGGTCTGGATCGCGGCCGCGACGAGGGTGAACAGCGTGACCACGAGCGCGATCCTCGGCCTGGCGCGGAAGAGCCGGACCGAGCGGCGCAGCGTCTCGAGCGCGCCGGCATCGCCGAGGACGATCCCGGTGGCGGCAAAGGCGAACGGCGTGACCACGAGGGTCGCCAACATCGAGGCGATGAACGACACGCCCTGGTTCGATTCGAACGGGCGCATGAACGGCCACTGGAGCACGAGCGCCAGCACGCCCGAGGTGACGTTCACGAGCAACGCAGACGCGAGCAGCCGCCAGAACGTCTGGCGCGCGCGGCGTAGCGCCTGCTGCACGCCCAAGGGCTGCTCGGAGGCGACCCCGCCAAGGACCGCGATCGCCATCGCCTCGGCATCGATCGAGATGGCGATGAGCAGGAACACCCCGACCGCGCCGACTGCGTAGACGAGCAGCAGCGGCCCGCTGAGCTCCGGCTGGTCGACCAGCACCAGGAACGGGTTGGCGCTGGTGAGGGTGGCCGCGGTCCCCGGATCGCTGAGCAACCGCGCGATGCCGACCAGCAGGAGGATCGCCGCCGGCCCGAAGGCGCCCAGCGACAGAAGGCCGATGTAGACCGAGGCGCGGCGGATGACGCGGTTCGAGCTCTGTGCCAGCTGCAGACCGGCGTAGACCACCTGCCGCGCCGAGGGCAGCTCGTAGGCGCGCGTCCAGGTGGGTCTCGCGGGCGCGATCACGCTCGGGGGCGCGTACGCCCCGAACGGCATGTAGGCAGGCGTCGGGGCATCCGACGCGGGCTCGGTCGCGGGATCGGGCACTGGCTCGGGCACTGGCTCGGGAAAGGCCGGTGGCGGGAGCTCGCTGCCCGGATCGGTCATCGGCGCGAGCATACAGGCGGCTTGCCGCCGCCCTCCGTAACTTGCGAGATTGCGCAAGTCGTGCAATAGTGTTGATCGTGGCAATCGAGCTTGCTGCCCGCTCGGCGGGCAGTCGAAACCGTGAGACGGAGTACGAGCGGACCGCGGTCGTCGGTCGAGCGCTCGCCGACCCGAAGCGGTTGTGCGTGCTCGAGTCGCTGTCTGCGGGTGAGCTGTCGGTCAGCGAGCTGGCCGGCCGGGTCGCCTGCCAGGTACCCAACATGAGCCAGCACCTCGCGGTGCTGCGCGCCGCCGGTCTCGTGACCACGCGACGCGAGGGCAGCACCGTGTTCTACCGCCTCACCGACCCCCGGGTCATCGAGGCGTTCCAACTCCTCCAGTCGATCGCCCGGTAGGACGAACGAGTCGAGGCCCGTTTCGACGGGCAGCCCGCCCAGCGGGAGAAAGGATCACCAGTCGATGGCGATCAAAGTCGCAACCGACGCAACCTTCGAGCAGGAAGTCCTGCACAACGACAAGCCCGTGGTTGTCGACTTCTGGGCCGCATGGTGCGGGCCGTGCAAGCTCGTCGCTCCCGAGATGGAGAAGATCGCGGCCAAGTACGAGGGCGCGATCGACGTCGTGAAGGTCGACGTGGACGCTAACCCGGGCCTGTCCCGCGCCTTCAACATCATGTCGATCCCCACGATCGCCTTCTTCGCCCCCGGCAAGCAGCCGATGGGCGTGGTCGGCTTCCGGCCGATGGAGCAGCTCGAGGCGCAGTTCAACCTGTCCTCGTTCCCCAAGATCGCCGAGGCCGCCGCGGCCGAGGCGGCGTCCGAGGCCGTCACCACCGCCGCCAGCGACGCCGCGTAGGCACCGCAGCTCGAGAGACTCGAACCGCCGGGCAAATCGCCCGGCGGTTTTCGTTTTGCGAGAGCCCACTTCCCGAGCCGATCGGCTATCGAGCCAAGTGAACATCGCCGGGACGGTAGACGAGTCGGAAGCCCTCGAAGGCATGTCGGCGTCGCCGACCGGAACGTGGCACACGTCTGCGACGACACCAGCGAGGCTCCTTCACAGGCTTGGCACGTACCTATTGTCCCCGGCATGTGCAGCTGGCCGGAAACCTCAGCGCCTAGTCCTCGACAAAGACCGGCTGCGTTCGGAGCGGCGGGAAGTCGCTGTCCAGATCCGGAGCGACCGCCTGGTACAGCATCTCCGGCGAGAGGCCGCGAAGGTGGTGGACACCCAGCTCGCGCAGCGTGAACTCGGCCGGCGGCGGATCACCGAGCGCGCGAACGGCCGCCTCGGAGAGCAGGATCTGGCCACCGTGGCCGGCAGCCATGATCCGGGCCGCCGCGTGGACGGCGAGGCCGACGTAGTTCTGGTCCGCGAGGGTCGGGCGGCCGGCGTGCAGCCCGATGCGCATCCGCACTGACGCACCCCTCGGCCAGGCGCCGTCGCGCAGCTCCCGATGGATGGCGAGGGCCGCGAGCAGCGCGTCCGAGGCGTGCCGGAAGACGGCGAAGAACTCGTCGCCGTGGACGTCGACCTCGTGTCCGCCGAGGCGCCCGGCGGCCGCGCGCAGGACCCGGCGGACGTCGCCCAGCAGCGGCGGGTAGTCATCCTCGAGCTCGCGGACGAGAGCGGTGGAGCCCTCGATGTCCGCCAGCATGAGCGTCAGATGGCCGGTCGGAAGTGGGGCACGCTTGCCCATGCGCAGCTGTCCGGCGATGAACCCGACCGGGACGATGCCGTAGCGGCGGGCCGCGTTGAGGAGCCGGGTCCGCGCCCGGTCACGGGCCTCCACGTCCTCGAACGTGACCTGGTTGAAGCGCGCCAGGGCGTTGCGGACGTGGGCCGCGTCGTTGATCGGCAGCCGACGCCTGCCGCGCGAATCGACGTAGGCGAAGGCGCGATCGGGGAGCTTCGACCGGTCGCTGGCGCGAAGGGTTGGCATACGACTGTCATTCTCACCCCGTCGGGCGGTGGCTACTCCCCGGCTCGGCGGTAGCCGAGCTCCAGCCACGCCCGCAGCCGGTCGAGGGCGTGGCCGTCGAGCTCCTGGGGGTTGAAGCGGATCCAGTCGGCGCCGCGGGCCGATGGCGCCGTGCCGGGCGTCCGCGCCGCCGCCGCCGCGATCAGGCGGTCGAGGCGGATCTCGATGCCGTTCGGCCCGAGGGCGGCGTAGGGCGTGCCGCGGCGCGACCAGGTGATCACGCCGTCGACGGACTGGCTGCGGGATTCGGGCAGGTCGACGATCACCTCGGCGACCTGCGCCGGCAGCGACGAATCCACGGGCCGCGGGGCTCGGGCCGGCTAGGTCGTGGCGGTTGATGCCGCCGCGTCGAGGATCGCCTCGAGATCGGCCGAGTGGTCGGCGTAGTGGTCGATCGTCTCGTCGCTGAAGAAGCGGAGGTGGTCGGCGTGCTTGATCCAACGCGTCTCGGGCACGACCGTGAGGTAGCCGCGCAGCTCGCCGGGCACCTCGCGCAGGCGGCGCCGGACCTCGGCCATCGGCAGCGCCCGCCACTCGATCTGGATGTCGGCGTTGATCGCGTCGCCACGCTCGTCCCACTCGCGGTCGGAGCGCTCCTTCGTGGCGCTGCTCTCGCCGACGGCGAGCTCCCTCGCCACGTCGAGCGCGTTCGACTGCCAGGCAACGAGGTGCCCGATCAGGTCGCGACCGGACCAGTCGTGAGCAGCGTCGATCGGGACGTCGAGCTGCTCGTCCGAGAGGCCGTCGAGCGCCTCGAACGGGCGCCATGCATCGCGCTCTTCCTCGAGGAACTCGAGCGCGTTGAGGTACATGGCGCGATCCTAGACGCCCGGTGCAAAAGGCGGCGCCTCGCGACCGGCGCCGGCTCGCTCGAAAGCACCAGGCGTGGCGCGTCAGACTCCGACCGGCTCCCGATACTCGCCGAAGACGCCGCGCAGGACGCCGCACATCTCGCCGAGCGTCGCGTAGGCCGCGGCACAGCGGATGAAGTGCGGCATCAGGTTCGTGTCGCTGGAGCC
>CAYXVP010000017.1:0-17484 GCA_964468305.1 uncultured Anaerolinea sp.
AAGTCTTCATTCGACGCACACGGGATCTTCACGGTCGGGAACTAGGGTCGCGTCCAGACCTGCGTTCGCAATCGAGGGGGGACCCATGTCGAAACTCTTCCGACGGCGACCATCGCCGGCTCTCGTCGTCGCTTCGCTCGCCCTGCTCGTCGCCCTCGGCGGCACGAGCTTCGCCGCGGTGAAGCTGTCAATCCCACGCGGGAGCGTCGGAACCCTGCAGCTCAAGGACGGGGCGGTGACCTCCGCCAAGGTGAAGAACCACACGCTGCTCCGCGCCGACTTCGCGTCAGGGCAGATCCCGACCGGGCCCCGCGGCGAAATCGGCCCGATCGGCCATGCGGGCGCGAACGGCGTGAACGGCGTGACCGGCGCAACCGGACCGACCGGACCGAGCGGGCCCAGTTCCTCCACTGGGCCCGCTCTCTTTTGGTCGTCCAGACGCGCGTCCGCTGGGCTGAGTCAGGCGTACGCCTCGGGCAGGGCGATTCGACCCTGGAAGTGGAAGAACCTGATGGCCAGGTCTTCACGGTAAGGGGTCCGAAGACTCGCGGTGGATCGAAGCCTTGGCCGACGCCGAAGAGGGTGCCGGTGGCGCTGATGTCGCCGGGCTCGAGCGTCATCACCTCGGTCAGCGTCTCGATGATGTCGCGACCGGCGGGTGGCCGATCGGCGGCAGCCACGCGTCGGGCTCGGGCACGACGGACGCGGTAGCGAGCGCCGCGATGTCTTCGGTCGACACGGGCCGGTCGATGACGTCGATGCCGTCGGTCGTGGTCGAACGCCCTGGCAGGGCGGTGAGGTCGCGCAGCCCGTCGCCGAGCGAGACGAGGATTCGCGGCGAGCCATCGATCGTCGCCCTGCCGAATTTCATCGAGGAGACTGGCGTTCGGCAGCCACCGCTGCAAACGGCCGGTCAGTGAGGACCCCAGCGACGAGGGCTTTGCCCGCCGTGTCGTCGATCGCGATCCAGCGGGTTGCGCCCTGGCCCGCCTCGGGCCCGAGGGCGACGCGGTACCAGATGCGCTCGCTGCGCGGCGACGCCACGAGGACAGAAGTTGCCGCGGCGGGGTCGACGAAGGCGAGCGTGGCCGGGTCGACCAGCGTCTCCATGAGGATCGGGCCGGTGGGACCGATGATCGCGTCGGCGATCCGGTCCCGCATCGGCGAGAATTGCCGCGGGAGCTGGTCGAGGAGCCTCGGCAGGATCGAGGTCGTCTGGGCGAGCTCGTTCCCATCAGCCCAGGCCACGCGATCGACGGACATCTGCCAGCCGCCGCTCGACCGAGCCCCTTGCCCGCCGAGCTCACGCAGGCGGCCGACCATGATCACGGGTGCTGGCGCACCACCCGCGTTCGACAGGTCCGGCTGCGTCGGCACGCCCGGGGTTAGAACAACGGACAGGGCGGCCAAACCGGATCGATCCGGGGTCGACATGAGGACCCCCGATCGATCGCAGAAGGTCTCGCCGTCGACGTTGACCCGCAGCTCGCCGACGAAACCGGGGATGTCGACAGCCGGCCGGCGTGGGCAGCCGAGGGGCCGCCACGCGGCGTACCACCCGGCCACGGCGACGTCCGTCCCGTCATATGCCGTCCCAGGATCGAGCTGGTCGACCGTTCGAACGTCGAGGCCGAGGATGGTCGCGGGCCACGCAGGCCGGGGCTGTTCCGTGAGGGGCGCCGCTGCGCTCTCGGGCGGCGCCGTGGCCTCCGCGATCGCCTGCTGCTCATGCGGTCCGCTGGTGCCGATCCACGCGGCGCCGACGAGCGCCAGAATCGGAACGACGAGGAGGCGACGTGTCCAGGCTGCTCGCCTCGGCCCGAGGACGGGCTGCGGCTCGAAGGTCACCTGCTCGTCCATCGGCCCCAGCCTAGGTGCGTCTGCAGTCAGGGGAGCGTCGTGCGAGCGAACTGCAGCGAGGCGATGATCGCGTAGGTCTCCTCGAGCTCGGCCGGCGTCTGTTTGCCGTCTCGATTGAGCTCGATCTCGACCAGCGTGCCATCCACGTCGATCACGTAGATCGATCCTGTTTCGCCCGGCCCGAGGATCGTGCCGCTCCAGAGCCCAAAACCTGCGCAGGTGAAGAGCCTGGAGATGTCGTACCTGGCGGCCGGGTGGCCGTCGATGGTGAGGTCGATCCGATGGGAGATGTCGTTGCCCTTCGGGGCGTCGAGCCTGGCGATCGCGTTGGCAAAGTCGGTGACCGCGGCCCTGCTGGCCATGCACCCACCGTCGTTGACGCTCGTGGCACCCGAGACGTGGAACTCCATCGGCGAGCCGTTCGCGCACGAGCCCGCCATCTCGAACGTGTCATGCGAGCCGTACCAGGGGACCACCGGCGTGCCCGGAACGATCGCGGTCACCGCCATCGAGCCTGCGAAATCGGGCGCTGTGTAGGTGCCGCCATGCGTCAGGTCGACGCACCCGGCCGGCGTCGGCGCCGGCCGAAGCGATGGGGGGGAATCGACCTGACCTGGGACCCGCGCCCAGACGACGAGGTCCCCGTCGCGCAAGGTGTCCGTTGCGGCCTGGTAGTCGTACACGCCGGCGATGGGAACGAGGTCGAGGCCACAGCCGCCACCATCCGGATACGAGACCGCGAGGCGGGTGCTGAGAACCGCCCCGACGCCGTCGGCGCGGAAGACCTTGACCGCGTCGGCCGCGCAGACGCCACCAGTCGAGAGGTCGTCCTGGAACTGCACGACGGGCGCCGTGCCCTGGCCGACGATCAGCGTCAAGGTGCTGTTGTCACCGGGGTCGGTGGCGATCCATCTGCCTTCGAACATCGGGGCCGGTTCGGGCTGCAGGGTCGGGACGAGCCCGTCGCCGCTGCGGACGCGGGTCCAGACGAGGTGGTCCTGGTCACGAAGCGTGTCGGTTATGGGGTCGTAGACGTATGTGCCGGCGATGGGGACCAGCACGGAGCCGCAGCCGCCGCCATTGGGATACCTGGCGACGAGGCGGTTGCCGGTGATCTCGCCGCTGCCGTCGGCGGTGAAGACCTTGACCTGGTCCGCCTTGCAGGCATTGCCGGTCGCGAACAGGTCCTCGAACCGCACCGAGGGAGTCGTCCCCGCGCCGACGTACAGGTTGACGGTGCTGCCGTCGGGCACGTCGATCGTGGTCCAGGTCCCTTCGAATGGTGTGCTCGCACGCGGCGCACCCCCGCCAGCCAGCAGTGCGCCGGCAACAGCCGCGAGGACCAGCGCGAGGGCGATCAGGGCCAAGCGGACCGCGGCGGGGTATCGGCCGATCCAACCCTGGAGCCCGGACAGCCCCGCAGTGAGCGGGCGGCGCTGCGGCGTGACCGCGACGTGGTTCACGACCGCCGCGAGCTGGCCCTCGGCCGGGCGCTCATTGGCCGTCTCGAGCAGGTGCTGCCGAAGCTGGACGGAGAATCGGTCGTTCATCATGCGAGTCGCTCCCCCACCCCTGACGGCATCCGGTCGTCGGCTTCGATGGCCGCTCGGAGGGCATGGGTCGCGCGGTTGAGCCGGGACTTCGTGGTCCCCAGCGGGACGCCCAGCGCCTGCGCCGCATCGGCGAGCGGCAGGTCGAGGTAGTAGACGAGGACCACGACGGCACGCTGCTCGGCCGGGATTCGGGCGAGGCCGCGCTCCAGCTGATCGTGAAGTGCGAAGTTGGGTTCACCCCCGGGGATCGGCGGCTCGTCGCCGGGTGTGAGGCGGATCTCGACGGCCTCCACCCGCTTGCTGCGCCGAACGCCCTTGAAGCAGGCGCGAACGAGGAGCCGACGAAGCCACGCCTCGAAGCGGTCCGGCTCCCGGAGTCCGGGCAGTGACCGCCACGCCTCGATGAACGCTTCCTGGACGGCGTCCTGTGCGGCGTACTCGTCTCGCAGGATCATTCGCGCCACCGCGGTGAGCCGGCCGATCGATCGCGCCACGAGCTCGGTGAACGCATCTCGATCGCCTCCCCGCGCCCGGATCACGAGATCCCGCACCGCTCACCATCCACCCTCGCCGCGGCCACGTGCCGCACTGCGAATGATGTGCGCGACAGGCACGGAGAAGGTTCCGAATTCGGCAGCCTGGCACAGATGGAACCTTTGGCCTGCCGCTCCGCCACATGGTCGGCGAGCAGCGAACGACATCGACGTCAGGTTCGCTCTCGAGAGGAGGGCCCCATGCGCATCAACCCATTTCGCCTGGCGGCGACCGTCGCGTCGGCATCGCTCGTGGTTCTCGTGTTCGCGGGCGCAGCGCTCGGGACGCCGGGAGGCAATGTCATCTCTGCGCCGATCCTGGCCCGCGGCGACTTCGTCGACGGGGTCGGCATCAAGGTCAAGTTCGAACGGGACGGCAACACCGTCGTGTCGAACGCGCCGGATGCCGGCGAGGTGGTTGTCCAGGAAGTGACGATCGGGCCGGGCGGGACGACCGGCTGGCACAGCCACCCGGGGCCTGTCATCGTCGTAATCAAGCAGGGCACGCTGACGTACGTCCGGGCCGACGGGGGCGTGTGCACCTCGACCCCGTACCCGGCCGGCACCGCGTTCGTGGACCCCGGCCAGGGCCATGCCCACACGGCGTTCAACTTCGGATCCAGCAACCTGGTGCTGATCGCGACCTACTACGACGTGCCGGTCGGCGGCTCCCCGCGGATCGACGTCCCGGTCGTTCCCGCCCCCTGCTGAGTCGAACGCGGTCCAGGCTTCGCGAAGGGGCGCGCCCCAGCCGGTGCGCCCCTTCGGCGCTCCGCCCCGGCGGCTCAGCCTCCCGCGAGGGTGTTGGTGCCCTCGAGCGGCAGGCGCGGCTCCGGCGGATTGCTCGGCTCGGCGACGCCTCCGACGACGATCACGGAGCGGTTGCCGAGGATCCCGTCCCCAATCACGGCGCCCGACGTGTCGTCGATGGCGATCCAGCGCGGGGCCATGCGATCCGGCTGCCTGGAGAGCGCGAGTCGGTACCAGATGCGCTTGCTCTTCGGTGACGTGTCGGCGATGAGCGCGGCCGCTTGTGGATCGACGTAGGCGAGCGTTGCGGGGTCGACCAGGGTCTCCATGAGGATCGCGCCCGTCGGGCCGATCATCGCGTCGGTCAGGCGGTCGCGTGGCGGGGAAGCCAGATTGGGGCCCTGATCGAGCAGCTTCGGCAGGATCGACGTCGTCTGCGCCCACCCGATGCCGGCAGTCCAGGCCACGCGATCGACCACGAGCTGCAGCGCCGTGGTCGCCTGGGATGTCTGCCCGCGTGGCTGGACGACGCGCCCGACCACGATCACTTGCACGGGAGTCGCGTCGGGAGCCGCGATCGGGGGCGGAACGACGACGCCGGGCGTCAGGACGACCGGCAGCGCGGGCGCCGCCCCCGTCCCGTACGGATGATCGTTCGCGCCGCCCACGTTCGTGGAGCCGGCAGGGTTCGGCGTCGAGAACAGCACCCCCGATCGGTCGCAGAACGTCCGGATGTCCGCGTCGACACCGAGCTCCGCAACGAGGCCCGGATTGTCGATGCCGGGCCGCGTTGGGCAACCCAGGGATGGCCAGGCGACGTACCAACCGGCAACCGCGACGACCGCGTCGCCGTGGCCCGTTGGAGGATGGACATCAGCAAGTGTCCGAACCTCGATGCCGAGGACGCGCGAGGGATACGCAGCCTCGTGGCGCGCTACCGGCGGCGGGCCCTCCGACACTGCCGCCACCCCGGCCTGTGCGCTCGCGCGATTGTTCTGCGCGTCGATGCTCGAACCCGGGCGGGGTCCGCTGGTACCGATCCAGACGGCGCCGATCAGCGCGACCACCGGCACGACGATCGCGAGGCGGGTCCAGCCGGCCCGCCGCCGCGCGAGGACGGACCGTGGCTCGAAGCTGGCGCCCTCGTCCACGAGCCCCAGCCTACCGCTGAGAGCGCATGCACCCGGCCGCGGTCCGGTCGGCACGCCTACCCTCGGGGCGATGCTGCCGTTCCCCTACGACCCCGCCGGCTGGCAGAACTTCTACGTCATGCTCGGCGGCGCAAACGCGGCGCTGACCGGCCTCGTCTTCGTGGCCCTCTCGATCCACCTTCGCGAGGTCCTCGCGCACCCGCAGCTCCGGCCTCGCGCGGTCATCACCCTGACTGTCCTGACGACGCAGATCGCCATCGCCGCGATCGTCCTCGTTCCGCAGTCCGCGGGGCTGATGGGCCTCGAGATCTTCGGCGTCAACGCGACTTTCCTGGTCATCGATCTTCGGCAGCGCGTCTCGAGCGGCGTTTCGACCGCCCGATTGGTCAGCCTCGCGATCCGGATCCTCTACATCTCGGCGGCGCTCAGCCTGATTTTCGGTTTGGGCGGAGGGTTCTACCTGCTGGCGCTCGCCGTGATCGTGACGCTCGGGCGGACGATGGCCAACGCCTGGGCCCTGCTGACGGCCCTCGGCTGAGGGAGCCGGGTCTCGCCGCCGGCCATCAGCGGTTGCGGCTCAGCGGTCGCCAGACTCTGTGGAGGCGCCGTCGGCCGAGGCGTCCTCGTCCTCGGACAGGAGCCGGTACATCTGCTTGCGGGCGTCCGTGACGATCCGGATGGCCTCACCACGGGCGCGCGGCGAGCCGACCTTGTGGACCTGGACGATCGCGGCGGCGAGCTCCATGACCTGGCGCATGAGGTCCTGGCCGCGGGGCTCCTCCTCGCCGGCATCGGTCTCCGCCCAGGGCGTGGACGCGGTTTCCGCTGCGGCCTTCCGGCCCTCCTCTGTCAGCGTGTAGACGCGCCGGCCCTCGACGTCCTCGCCGCTGACGAGGCCCTCGTCGGAGAGCTGCTGGAGCGTGGGATAGACAGAGCCGGCGCTGGGCCGCCAGCGGCCGCCGCTCTGGGCCTCGAGCTCCTGGATGAGCTCATAGCCGTGCATCGGGCGGTCCTTGAGCGCCGTCAGGATCAGGGAGCGGACCTCGCCGCGCCGGACGAAGGCGCCGCGGCGGCCCGGGTTGAAGAGGTCACCGAGGTTGAAATCCTGGTGTCCTCGACCCTGATGCCGAAGATTGCGGCGGAGCTCCTCGCGGAACTGCCGGCCGATATCCAAGCGATCGTCGCGCCGGCCGTGCGGCTGATCGTGGTGTGCCCGTCCTTCGCGGTGGGCACGTACGTGTTCGAACATCTCTCGTGAGTGTTCCTTCTGGGTTTGCGCGGTATCTCGGCGCCAATCGCCATGCTGTATCGCGTACGATCACGATATATCGCGATATCGCGCGGTGTCAAGCCTCGGCGAGCGGTTCGCCCCACACGCCGGCGCGAATCATGCGTGCGACGACGAAGAACCAGAGCGCCGTGAGGATGGCCACGAGGAGCGCCGCCAGGATCCAGGGCGCCGGCGCGAGCCAGCCGGCGAGGTAGGCGACCGCGGCGCCGATGGCGAGGGCGGGGCCGAGTGGGCGATAGACCTCCTCCAGCCTGACCGCGTCTTCGAGCGACCGTTCCGTGAGGATCAAGGCCAGCAGGCCAATCGCCACGGCGCCACCGAGGAGCAGGGCCGCCTCGGGCGGCGTGGTCGGCTCATGGGCATGCTCGATCAGGTTCACGATCACGGCCCCCGTGGCGACGATCGAGAGCTGGATCGGGAGGTGGCTCAGCATCCACGACCAGATCGTGCCGCCCGGGCGAGGCAGGCGGCGCCCGACCACGTCGAAGTAGATCCACCAGAAGCCGAAGCCGATGACCATGGCCAGAGAACCGGTGGCGATCGTCAACGGGTCTGGGCCGGCCTCGGACAGGCCGGTCACGACGCCGAGGATGACCTCGCCCAGCACGATGATCGTGAATAGGCCGAATCGCTCGACGAGCGAGTCGGTTGGCTGGATGCCTTCGGTCAGGCGCCCGCGGACGCGGGAGCCGAGTGAGAGGCCCACGATCCACGCGCCGGCGAAAACGGCCCAGGCAACCCGGCGAGCATCCGGCGCGAGCAGCGTGGTCGCGCCGACGGCGATCGTCGAGACGGCCATCCCGCCCACGTAGAAGGCCGTGATCCGCAGGAACTCCGGCCGCTCCACGCGGTCGAGCTCGCGGATCGCGTACCACTGGAAGCCCATGAATGCGAGAAATGCCGCGTAGACCAGCGCGAACTGCGGACCGGTCGAGCCCGCGGCGTCGCCGGTGAAGACCGCGAGCAGCGCGAGGATGCCCATCTGGAAGAACACCTGGAGCCGAGTCCGTCCGTCCTCGCGGCCGTGCAACTCGATGTACAGCGAGCCGTTGAACCACGCGAACCAGAGCATCGTGAACACGATCACGAACTCGACGAAGCTCCGGAGCGAGAGGTTCTCCGCGAGGTGGTGACTCGCCTGGGAGATGACCGCGACGTAGACGAGGTCGTAGAACAGCTCGAGGTTGCTGACCGTCCGGTCCTTGATGACGGCGCCGTGCGGCCGCGGCGGGCTCGCGAGCCAGCGCTTGAACTGGGACTTCGCCGAACTCGTGGGGGCCATGCCGGGATCGTACGGCCTCGCGACAAGGATCCACCGCGCGACCCCCACCCGGACCTGGACCGCCGGGCGTACCTTCCCCGCCATGGCGGAAGGTGAGGGGCAGAGGCGACGATACGCATCGATCCAGCCGGTCGACGCGGGCGGCGAGCCGGATCCAGCGGTCGACGCGACCGGTCGCCGCGCGCTGTGGACCTGTCCGCGCTGCGGGCATCGGTTCGTGAGCCCGAACATGTGGCATTCGTGCAGCACGCACTCGGTCGATGAGCACTTCGTGCGCGCCCAGCCGGGGGTGCGCGCCGCGTTCGACCGACTGGTCGAGCTCTACCAGCGCTGCGGGCCGATTGTCGTCATCTCGCAGAAGACACGGATCGTTCTCGCGGTTCGGGCGCACATCGGCGGCTGCTACGTGCGGCGCGATCGGATCGCGACGAACGTGTCACTCCCGCGCCGGGTCGAGCACCCGCGCTGGACGAGGATCGAGCAGCTCGGACCGTGGTTCCTGCACCACTTCGAGGTTCGCGACCCGGCCGACCTCGACGACCCGGAGCTGCACGCACTCATGTGCGAGAGCTACCACCAGATGGGCGAGCAGGGCCGACTGGCGCGCGCCTAGCCCGAGAAGGCGATGACGACCGGCATCGGCTCGAACGCCCCGCCGCCGAGCGCCTTCCCGGTCATATCGTCGATCGCCACCCAGCGCGGCTCGTCGCGCGCCGGATCGGGGCCAAGCGCGCGCCGATACCAGATCCGCTCGGCCTTGGGCGCGGTCCTGGAGATCTGGGCCGCGGCGGCCGGGTCCACGGCGAAGAGCGTCGGCTGGTCGACGAGCGTCTCCATCAGGATCGCGCCGGTCGGCCCGACAGTTGCCTCGGCGAGGCGGTCGCGGGGTCGCCACGAGAGGAGCGGGCCGCGGTCGAGCAGGCTCGGCAGGATCGAGGTCGTCTGGGCCAGCCCGAACCCGGCAGCCCAGACCACCCGATCGACCGCCAGCTCGGGCGGGCAACCCACGTGGGCCGCGCACATCGAGCCCGGGTCGACGATGCGACCGACCAGCACCACCGGGGCCGCGACGAAGGCCCCGCCGACTGAGATCGCCTCGGGGACCACGACGCCGGGGGTCATCGCCACGGCAATGGTCGTCAACCCGTTCGTGCGTCGCACCGCCTGCCAGATCGTCTGATCGGATGGGCCGCCATAGGCCAGCGGTGCCGCCGGGAACAGCTGGCCGAAGCGCGCACAGAAGGTCTCCCTGTCTGCCACCACGCCGAGCTCGGCGACGTAGGCCCGTGGCGCCACGTCCGTCGTCGGCGGGCAGTTCGACTTCGAGCTTGGCATGTACCAGCCGGCGACGGCAACGACGGCGTCGGCGCGAGCGACGGGGTCGAGGTCGAGCAGGGTTCGAACGTCGAGCCCGAGCACCGCCGTGGGATATCTCGCGCCACCGGGCGCTGGAGCAACCGTGGGTGCAGGCGCGGTAGCAGTGGGTGGGGCCGCGACGCTGGGTTCGCGCTGCAGGTTGGCGACGTCGGAAGCGGCACGGGGGCCGCTGAGCCCGGCCCACGCAGTCGCGGCGAGGGCGAGGGCGGGCACGATGACGGCGACGCGATTCGACCCGGCCCGCCGGGGCGCGAGGACGGCGCGTGGCTCGAAGCTGGCCTGCTCCTCCATCGGGCTGAGCCTACGCCCGATGGGGCCACGACTCAGCGGGCTGGATCCTCTGCGCTCGACAGCTCGAAGACCGGGCGGGTCGCCGCGGCCTTCCGTGGGTCGTTCAGGACCTCCGGGCCCACCAGCCCGAACAGCAGCCGCGCGAACGCGCGCCCGAACCACGGGAATCGCGCGACGTACTTCGGCAGCGTGACGCCGAAGAACTCCTCCGCCGCGGCGGGACCCAGCTCGGTGGCGCGGACGTGCTCGCGGCGGCCATGGAGCCGCACGTCCGCCTCGCCGGCGGTGCGCAGGTTGCGCGTCCAGTTGACGTCGCCGTACGCGCCGAGCACGTAGCGTCTGCCGTCGATCTCGGTGATCGCGATCGGCGCGGTCCGCAGCTGGCCGCTCGTCCGGCCACGGATCGTCAGGAGGCCGTTCGGGCCCATTGGCGCGCCGTGGCGAAGCAGCCACTGGACGACCCGGTCGGGCATGCGAACGAACCCGGGTGCCCTGGCCGGCGCCCTGGCCGGCGCCCGATCTGTTGTAGGGGTTTGATTGCCGTTCACGGTTCGATTCGCGTTCATAGTTCGGTCTGCCTGCATGGTCGATTTGCCTCGGTCACGTTGACGGTGCTTGTGCTCGTCATTGGACTGACGGACCCTGCGCCCATGACGTGACCGGAGGACGAATGGCCGATCGAGGTCGAATGGCCGATCGAGACTGGCTGGCCGAGCGCTTCGAGCAGCATCGACCGCACCTGCGCGCGGTCGCCTTTCGAATGCTGGGCTCGACGGCCGAAGCCGACGACGCCGTCCAGGACGCGTGGCTCCGCTTCAGCCGCGCCGACACGAGCGGGGTCGACAACCTTCGCGGCTGGCTGACAACGGGCGTCGCCAGGCTGTGCCTGGACATGCTCCGCTCGCGCCCGGCACGGCGCGAGGACCCCGCGGGCGTCCACCTGCCCGATCCGATCACCGCCCGCGCCGGCACGGGTCCGGATCCGGAGGACGAGCTGTTGCTTGCCGACTCGGTCGGGCTGGCGATGCTGGTCGTGCTCGAGACGCTGCCGCCGGCCGAGCGCCTGGCGTTCGTGCTCCACGACACCTTCGGGCTGCCGTTCGAGGAGATCGCGCCGATCGTCGAGCGAACGCCGACCGCGACGCGCAAGCTTGCGAGCCGGGCGCGACAGCGGCTACGCGGCGGTGGCCCGGCGATGGAGGCCTTCGAGAAACCCGGTAGCGGGGTCACGTCGCGGCGCCGGCGTGAGTTGGTCGAGGCGTTCCTGCAGGCCGCTCGCGGCGGCGACTTCGAGGCGCTCCTCCGCATCCTGGACCCCGACGTTGTCGCCCGCGCCGACACCGGCTCGCTCCGCCTCCCGCCCGGGCGCGGGCCCGTGACCCGCGGCGCGGAGGCCGTCGCCGCCCAGGCGCTGCTGTTCCGCGCCCTCGCGGGCGGAGCGCGCCCCGCGATGATCAACGGCGCGCCGGGCTACGTCGTCTTCAGCGGCGACCGACCGTTCGCCATCCTCGGCTTCGCCTTCGCCCGTGACCGGATCGCCGAGATCGACGTCCTCCTCGATCCCGAGCGCGTCGCCCGCCTCGACCTGTCAGCCGTGGACCCAGGGCCGGATAGAACAGCCGGCTAGAACAGCCGGGCCTCGTCGGCGGCGGGCTCGGTCACGAGCACCGTGCACGTCGGGCAGTACCAGCGCACCTCCAGCGGCGTCCCGCAGAGCTCGTGCCGGACGGGATCCGAGGTGTCGGAGCGACGGGCGCCCCAGTCCGCGAGGAGTCGCAGCGCGCCGGCGAGGTCGCGGCCGGCGGCGGTGAGCGCGTACTCCATCCGCGGCGGCCGATCGGTGTAGGGCCGGGCGAGGACCACACCTTCGCGCTCGAGGCGGCGCAGCCGGTCGGTCAGGATGTTCGGCGCGATGCCGGCGACGCCGTCCTGCAGCTCGTTGAAGCGCCGGGGCCCATCGAGGAGCGCCTCGACCAGCAGCAGGCTCCAACGGTCCCCGACCCGCTCGAGGGCCAGCTCCAGCGCCGTCGGTGCCTGCCCGGCCTCTGTCTGGTCCGTCCGGTGCGACATCTCGGTCATGTTACGGAGCGGCCAAGTAGCCAAATCGACCCCTTGCGTTCGGTCGGGTACCGGTAGTAACTTGCAAGTCGCAAGTCTATCGACCCAAGTCTATCGCCACCGGGCCCCCTGCCCGAACACGAGCCGAGGAGTCACGTACGAATGACCGCCATCCAGGAGCTCCAGGCAGCCATCACCGCCGTCGCCGACAAGGCCGGCGCATCGATCGTCGGCATCGGCTCGCGCCAGCGCGGGTCGGGCGTCGTCATCGCCGACGGCAAGGTCCTGACCAACGCCCACAACATCCGTGGCGACGAGGTCACGGTCACGTTCGCCGACGCCCGCTCGACCCGCGGCCAGGTCAGCGGGGTCGATTGGGACGGTGACCTCGCGGTCATCTCCGTCGACACCGGCAAGGCAAAGGCCCTCGCCTGGGCCGACGGCGGCGCGGTCGACGTCGGGGCGGTGGTCTTCGGCGCGGCGGCGACGTCGGGCGGTGGCACGCGAGTCACGTGGGGCACGGTCTCCGCGGTGGCGCGCGCGTTCCGGGGCCCGGGCGGCCGCAAGATCGCGGGCTCGCTGGAGCATACGGCGCCGATGGCGCCAGGCTCGTCCGGCGGCGCGCTCCTCGACGGCGAGGGCAAGCTCGTCGGGCTGAACACCAATCGGATCGGCGAGGGCTTCTACCTCGCGCTCCCCGCCGACGCGGCACTGCGCGAGCGGATCGATGCTCTCGGCCGTGGTGAGTCGCCGTCCCGCCGACGCCTCGGCGTCGCGGTGGCGCCGGCGTTCGTCGCCCGGCGGCTGCGGCGCTCGGTGGGGCTCCCGGAGCGGGACGGCCTGCTCGTGCGCGGGGTCGAGGACGGGAGCGCGGCCGCGAAGGCCGGCATCGTCGAGGGTGATCTGATCGTCGAGGTTTCCGGCAAGACGATCGAGGACGCGGACGACCTGGTCGAGGCGCTCGCCGCAGCAGGCGACACGTTCGAGGTGAAGATCGTGCGAGGGCTCGAGGAGCGGACCGTCAGCGTCGGCGGCTCCGGCGAGGCGACCGGCGAGGCCTGAGCCAATGGTTGCGGAAAGAATTCCGGAGACGCCGGTCGCTGTCGAGCCGGACGAGGACGATGTCGCGATCCTCGATGCCTACTCGGCCGCCGTCAGCTCGGTCGCCGAGGCGCTGATCCCGTCGGTCGCCAGCCTGCGGGTCACACGCCAGATGAACGGCTGGGGCCCGGCCTCGGGCTCAGGCTCGGCCGTGGCGTTCACGCCCGATGGCTACCTCGTGACCTCGGCTCACGTGGTCGCGGGCACGGAGAAGGGCGTCGCCGCGTTCGTCGACGGCCGTGAGCTGGAGTTCCGCGTCGTGGGTCGCGATCCGCTCTCGGATCTCGCGGTCGTGCGCGCCAACGGCGACCTGCAGGCAGCAAGACTCGGTGATGCCGCACGGCTCAAGGTGGGCCAGCTCGTCGTCGCGATCGGGAACCCGCTTGGGTTCGCGGGCTCGGTGACCGCGGGCGTCGTGAGCGCGCTCGGCCGATCGCTGGCGACGCGCGACGGGCGCTCGAGCCGGCTCGTCGAAAACGTGATCCAGACGGACGCGGCGTTGAACCCGGGCAACTCCGGCGGTGCCCTTGCCGATTCTCGCGGGAGGGTCGTGGGCATCAACACCGCGGTGGCCGGCATCGGGCTCGGCCTCGCCGTGCCGATCGACGCCACCACGCGTGGGATCCTGAGCTCACTGATGCGCGACGGCCGCGTGCGCCGCGCCTACCTGGGCGTGGTGGGCGGGCCGCGGCCACTCCCGCCGGCGCTGGCACATGACCTCGGTCGCGGCCGCGCGCTCGAGGTCGTGCAGCTGCTGGACCGCTCCCCCGCCGCCGCGGCCGGCGTTCGACCCGGTGACCTCATCGTCGAGCTTGACGGCCGCCCCATTCAGGGCGTCGGCGACCTGCAGCGCCTCCTCGTCGGCGAGCTCGTGGGTCGCCGCGTCGGGCTCCGGGTCGCCCGCGGCAACAAGCTGGTCGAGCTGCCGCTCACGCCATCGGAGCTGGTCTAGGTCGCGTTCGCGCCTGTCGACGGCGTTCTCATCGCGAAATTCGACGCGCGTTCAGGGTTTTGCCGGGTGGACGGCGGCCGAATCGTGCCCGACGATCAGGGGCGCGGCCGAGGCGGAACCACCGGTCGCGCGGCGGCGGGCGTTGGGGTAACGCCCGCCGCTTGATTTCGGCCGACTGTGGTCGTTCGCCGCCCCTCATCGCCCTTCGCGAACCGCCTGGGCGTCGTCCCAAGGAAGCGTCGGAACTGTCGGGTGAGGTGAGCCTGGTCGAAGAAGCCGAGGACAGTGGCGACGTCGGCCAACGGCTCGCCGGCGAGGATCCGGTCCCGAGCCGCGTCCAGCCGGCGCCCGACGACATAGGCATGCGGCGAGATTCCGAACGTGGTGCTGAAGGCCTGCGCGGCATGAGCCGCGCTCCAGCCGGCTTCCATGGCCGCGTCGGCGAGGGTGAACCGCTCGAAGACGTGGGCGTCCAGGGCGTCGCGGAGCGATTCGCCGGCGCGGCGGGCATCCGACGGCCCGACCACTGCGTTCGGATCGCCGAGCGCCGCCCGGATCCGTGCGGCCGCGGCGACGAAGCGAGTCTCGGCCGCGAGCGCGTCGTCGGGACAGGCCAGCGCTGCGTGCACGGCCTCGAGCTCGGCCACCAGATCCGGATCGACGATCGCCGGCTCATCGACCGCAGCGCCCACGAGTGATTCTCCCAGGACGCTCGTGTCGACGTACAGCACCCGCTTGCGATATCCCTTCGATGTCGCCGGTCGGCCGTCGTGGGTCACGCCCGGCGGGAGGATCGAGACCATCCGCGGCGCCGCCACGTGCCCGTGGCGGTCGAGGTGGTACCTGACGGCGCCGTCGTCGACGAGGAACACCGTCCAGTCGTCGTGGGTGTGTCGCGGGTAGGCGTGCGCGCCGAAGCGAGCGTGCAGGACCTCGCGGACGCCGGGCACGCGAGGCTTCCATGCACGAATGACGTCGCCCGGCCCGAGATCGAGCTCGAGCCCGTCGGCGATCGCGGCGACCATCGAAGGATCGTACAAGACCATCGCTCCACCACTTCGTACCTTCCGGGGGCGTGGACTGGCTCGGGCCGCTCATCGTGTTCTCAATCGTCAGCTCGGGCTCGCCCGGGCCGAACAACCTGATGCTCTGGGCGTCCGGCGCGACGTTCGGGCTGCGGCGGACGCTCCCCCATGTGCTGGGTACGGCGATCGGGATCGGGGCGATGACGATCGCGGCCGCGGCCGGGCTCGCGGCCGTGGTCGCCGCGGTACCCGCGCTCGCGGTGGCGATGAAGGTCGCCGGGTCCGCCTACCTGCTCTGGCTCGCCTGGCAGATCGCGCGCTCCCGCGATCTGGAACAGGCAGCGCTCAGCCACCCGCTCGACCTGCGCCACGCGGCGACCTTCCAGGTGATCAACCCGAAGGCGTGGACGTTCGCACTGAGCGCGATCACAACGTTCCGGCCGGTCGCGCTGCCGCTCCTCGCCGGTTCCCTCGGCGTCGCGCTGACGATGATGGCCGTCATCGTGCCGACGGCGCTCGCGTGGGCCGTCGCGGGCGGGGCCATCAGCAGGCTGCTGACGGGTCCACGCTCGCGCCGAGCCGTGAGCGCGATCCTCGCGGCCGTGGTGGTCGCCACCGTCGTGCTGGTCTGGGTCTGAGGTGCCAAGATGCCCCCATGCCCGAGTCGAAGCGGCCGCGCTCGTGGCGCGAGATGTACGACCAGATCGCCGCGCAGATCGAGCGCGAGACGGGCACCGACGTCGCCGGCTGGAATGCGCGCGTCCGTGCCTGGCGCCCGACCGATGCCGCCGGGCTGAAGGCATGGCTGAACGATCAGAGCGTGACCGGCTATCCGGCGATGCTCCTCGGCTACGAGACGTTCGGTTACCCGGACTACCTGCAGGCCACCGCCGACGAGCTCATCGACGGCCAGTATCGCGACAAGCCCGCGATCCGGCCGATCTACGAGCGACTCCTGGCCGAGCTGCCGAACGTCGGTGAGGTCGAGGTCCAGGCGCGCAAGACGTATCTCGCACTCATCGGGCCGCGGCGGACGTTCGCCTCCATCCAGCCCACGACGCGGACCCGGATCGACATCGGCCTGCGCTTCGACGACGCGACCGAGGCGCGAGGGCTCGAGGCGGCGAAGAGCATCGGCCAGTCATCGATGACCCACAAGCTCCCGCTTTCGTCCCCAGACGAGGTCGACGTCGAGACCGTTGGCTGGCTGCGTCGCGCCTACAAGGCGAACCTCTAGCCGGTCGGGGCGTCGCCGAGGGCCAACGCGCCGCGATCCTAACGAGCTTTCGGGGCGGGCTCCGGGCGGGGCTTCGCCGCGTACATCGCGGTGTCGGCGCGGGCGACGGTCTGAGCGAGCGTCTCGTCCGGGCGGCTCGTGGCGGCGCCCAGCGAGATCGACGCGCAGCCGGTTCCCCGAAGAACCACCCCGATGCCAGCGCGGACGCGGGCGATGTAGCGATCAGCGCCGACCTCGTCGGTGTGGGGCATGAGGGCGAGGAACCCGTCCCCGCCGACCCCGGCCACGCCCACGGCCCCCCGCGACCGACGGCCGCCGCATCACGAAGGTGAAACTGATCCGACCTCCGGAGCGGGAGCGGCCCGAGGACGACCGGGCGGAGCAGCAGAACGGCGCCGAGTCGGCCGCGGCGCGAGCGCTCGCGAACGGAGCAAGGCCGCGCGCGCTCGACCCGGAACAAGAAATGGGGCGAGACCAGGACGGCCTTGAGCGGCAGGTGCAGGGCCTTGTCCGGCGCGTCGCCCCGGGCGATGCCCCGCTCAAAGAGTGCCATCAGGCGGTCGAGTTCGTCTGCCTGGAGGGGCCGGCGGTAGGCGCGGCGGGCGAAGCCGCCGACAATCTCGCGAGGCGAAGGTCCCTTCAGGGGCTTCATGCGCTCAAGGATGAGCTCAGCCGCGGCGAAATGCTTCTCCATCAGGGCGGGGGGCAGCACCAGCGCGTTCGCGCTCGTGTCGAAGGCGGTGCCGGTGGCCTCCTCGGGCATGCCGACTTCCGACGCGACGTCGATCGTGACGCCCGCCAGGTCGCGGACGGTGGAGTTGAACTCCGTTCGGTTGAGGCGCCGGAGCAGCGGCGGCCCGGGATCCTCTTCACCCCGCTTCGCGCAATCGACGTAGGCTGCGGCGCCCCGGATCCAGCGAAGCAGCGTCTCGCGCTGCTCGGGTGAGAGGGGCTTCTCCCCTTCCGGGGGCATCTCGTTCTCCTCGACCTGGAGCAGGGCCTTCTTCCAGGTCCGGTGCTCGC
>CAYXVP010000018.1:0-17374 GCA_964468305.1 uncultured Anaerolinea sp.
GGCGGCGTGATCTCGGTGCCGGGGGACGGCGTCGATCCGCGAGCAATCTACGGCTTTCTCCGTTTGGCGCTGCGACACGGAACCGAGGCTGAGCCCTATCGGGGTCCCGGCAGATTCAGCCATGAGTCCTGGTCTTATACGAACGCAAGCAACGGCAGCCTTGATTCCTTCTCGGGCATCGAAGGGATCGCCCGTGATGGCGCGCAGGTGTACGAATGTCGATACGCCGGCGGGACTCTCCTCTGAACTCTGCGGGCCCGTCCAACAACGCGGTCTAGCTGCCGGCCTGGCCCGCATTCGCTGGCCCCCCCAGGCGGTGATGGGTGCGTTCGGCGCCCGGGCGTCCCTCCTCGGCCCCCTCGCGATCGCCGCGATCTTCTTCGTCCGCGGCCAGCGGCTGGACGGCGAGGATGCCGTCGAGACCGGATTCGACGACGACGCAGGCGATCCGGAGCGGTAGCTCGGCACTCCTAGCGGGTACGGACGGCGGGCCGAATCGCTCGTACGGCGGCGACGATGTAGGTGCCAGCCGGGCTCTCGCGGAGCGGGCGAGCGGCACGCGCGATCGCGGCTCGTCCTCGCGCCTCGGCGCGTTCAAGAGCGCGCGCCAGCGGGCCCTGGTGCCCGCGATCGAGGCGGAGCTCGCGCGTCGCCTCGAGGCGGAGCCCGGCATCGAGATGGACCGCGGCGGCCGCGGCACCGGCCGACGGACGTGGAACGCGGACGGGCACTGAACCCCGAACCCGGTCCGTGCCGATCGAGACATGGATCGCCCAGATCCCGCGCGGCAGCGGGCCGCCTTTCGGGCCTGCGGTCGCCAGATCGATGGCGGCGCGATAGCCGGCCGTCGGGTAGACGACGATGCTGTCGCGGAGGTCGGGCGTCGGGACGGCCGCCGTCGCGAAGGACCGGCGCTCGCCGCGCGGCCACGCCCGCAACTCGACCCGGGTGGTGCCGCCGACGCGAACGAGGTAGGCCTCGCCCTCGATCTCGAGCACGCCTTCGTCGATCGCGACCCGTCGGAGCACGTGCTCCGGGCTGATCTCGCGGGTCATGTCGAAGCACCGGTCGGGGATCCCCGAGCCGTCGCGGAAGCCCGGGAAGCGCGCGTAGACCCTGCCGCGCTCGACGACCGGATCGCGGAAGGCGACGTCGAAACGAGTGCCGACGATCGCCTCGAGCTCGGCCTGCCGGCCGTTCACGAAGCACCAGGCGCGGAGCCGCGCCCACGCCGGGAAGGCCCGATCGAGGTACGCCGACTGCCAGCGCCGCACGATGGTCGCGCCGGCCTCGAACGCCCGCCGGCGCTCGGCTGGGGGGAGTCGCAGCCACCGCGCGTCGAACTTCTGGAGGAGCTTCTGCAGGTGCCGGATCACGAGCCGGTCTCGGCCGATGCCCGGGCGCCTGTGGCCGGCAACGACCTCGATCCGGCCGCGCTCGAGCTGCTGGATCTCGTCGACCAGCGACACCTCGTCGTGGTGGCGGCGGGTCTGGCTGCCCTCGCGGCTCCGGAGGAAGTAGCAGTCGTAGTCAGCCAGGACGGAGATCGTCCCGGCTACGAGGTAGGCACGGCCCATGAGCTCGGCGTCTTCGCCCTTGGGCAGCCCCTCGTGGAACCGGAGCCCCGCCGCCTCGAGGAAGGCGCGGCGGAAAAGCTTCTGGACGTTCAGCGACCGAAAGACGCGCTCGACGCTCGCGCGGTTCTGGTTGCGCCGGTAACCCCCGGTCGTGCGGTACGTCTGGCGCCCCTCCACGCCGACGAGCTTGGCGAGGACGATGTCGGAGCCGTTGCGCTCGGCCATGGCGACGAGGCGTTCAAGGGCCTCAGGCCCGAGGTAGTCGTCGCCGTCGAGGAAGAAGACGTACTTCCCACGAGCGTGCCCGAGCGCGACGTTCCTCGGTCGGCCGGGCGCGCCCGAGTTCGGCTCGTGGAAGACACGGACGTTCGTGTCGCGTGCGGCATACGCGTCGAGGATCCGCCCGCTGGCATCGGTCGAGCCGTCGTCGACGACGACGACCTCGAGGCGATCCGGCCCGATCGATTGCCCGATCGCCGAATCGAGGCACTGCGCGAGCCAGGGCTCGACGTTCCAGACGGGCACGATCACGGACACGATCGGCGCGGCCGCCCGCGGATCCGGACCCGGAACGGGGTCAGGCGCCGGCGGGGAGTCAGGCGCCGGCGTCGCCCTTCTCCGTCTCAGCGAGCTTCTTGCGGTTTTCCTCGCGCGTTCGGAGGATCCTGTCGCCAGAGCCGCGCGGCGCCTCGGCGGCGGGGAACGGGTTCTTCGGCGTGCGACCTGCCTCGCGGGCCTTGGCGCGGGCGTCCGCTCGGCGGGCCATCCGCTCGCTTATCGTCGACTCGTAGCCCTGGTCGGTCGGCAGGTAGTACCGCTTGCCGTCGAGAGCCTCGGGCAAATACCGCTGCTCGACGTCCGCGCCCTCGAAGTCGTGCGGGTACTTGTAACCGACCCCGATCCCGTGATGCTTCATCCGAGGGTCCGCGGCCTGCCGCAGGTGGAGTGGGACCGCGAGCGACCCTTCCGTCTCGACATCGCCGACCGCGGCCCAGTAGGCCTGACCTGACCGGTTCGACTTCGGCGCCGTGGCGATGTACGTGGTCGCCTGCGCGAGCGCGTATTGCGCCTCCGGCAGGCCCACGTGGTCGAGCGCCTGCGCCGCCGCGACCGCGACCTGGAGGGCGCGCGGGTCGGCGTTGCCGACGTCCTCCGACGCGCTGATGATCAGGCGGCGGGCGATGAACCGGGGATCTTCGCCGGCGGCGATCATCGAGGCGAGCCAGTACAGCGCCCCGTCGGCGTCGTTGCCGCGCAGGCTCTTGATGAACGCCGAGACCGTGTCGTAGTGGCCGTCGCCGGCGCGGTCGTACTGCAGGATGCGCTGCTGGGCGGCGGCCTCGATGTCGGCGAGCCGAGGCGACACCCTGCCTGCCTTGTCCTGCACGGCCTCGGCCTCGGCCAGGGCGACCGCGCCCTCGAGGACATTGAGGGCCACCCGCGCGTCGCCACCGGCGATCGACACGAGGTGGTCGAATGCCTCGTTTTCAAGGGCGACGCCCTTCGCGCCCTCTGGACCGAGCGCGCCTGCGAGGCCGCGTTCGGGGTCCTCGATCGCGCGTCGCACCACGAGGCCGACGTCCTTGTCGGTCAGGGGCTCGAGGCGCCAGACGCGCAGTCGCGACAGGAGCGCGGAATTCACCTCGAAGTACGGGTTCTCGGTCGTGGCCCCGATCAGGGTCACCGTGCCGTCCTCGACGTGCGGCAGGAACGCGTCCTGCTGGGCCTTGTTGAAGCGGTGGATCTCGTCGATGAACAGGACCGTGCGCTGGCCATTCAGCGCGAGCCGCTCCTGGGCCGTCGCGATCGCGCCGCGCACCTCGGCCACGCCGGACATGACCGCGGACAGCGTGATGAATTCCGCGCCGATCGCCTCGGCGAGGATCCGCGCGAGCGTCGTCTTGCCGGTCCCCGGCGGGCCCCACAGCAGCAGCGAGGTCAGATGCCCGCGAGAGACCGAGCGTCGCAACGGGCCCTGGTCGCCGACGAGGTGCTGCTGGCCGACGAACTCGTCGAATGTTCGCGGCCGCATTCGAGCCGCCAACGGCTGCCGCTCCGGCGGCGGCTTGAACAAGGCTTCCGGCTTCGCGCCGGGGACTCGACGGCTCGGCATCGGTGGCAGTCTACGCAGACGGCGCGCCGAGTCCGGAGGAACCGATGCCGAGGCGAAAGCAGACAGCGACCGAATACATCGAGAAGCACTCGCTATTTGTGCCGTTCGTGCTCGGAGACCTTATCGAGCATCTGGGCGACGCCCAGCAGAAGTGGGTGTCCGCCATCCACGCTGCTCGCAAAGGCGACCTCGCCTTCGCACAAACGCTCATCATCAATGCCGGGATCGCCATCGACATACCAATGCGGGTCTCTCGACGGGAGCTCGTCCAGATATGAACAGGGCGAGCGATCTCCTCGACGCTGGGCTGCCCGTCGATGAGGATGAGGGCGACTGCCCCAGCACCTAGAGCCGCCTACAAGCTCCGGCGATTGCCCGGTTGTCGGTACCGCGTTTCCCGCCGCTCCATGATCTTGCGGCCCTGCTCAAACGCCACGGAGCCGACAGTGAATCCAGCGATCACCCGCAAACGGTTCCGAAGAACTGCCCGACGAAGCCGCTCAGGACATCTGCCACCAGCCTCTCAATGAGGAAGGCTCCCGCAGTCGCGATTAGCAGCCACACCAGTATCCGGACCCATAGCGCGAGTCGGGCCACCGGTGCGCCGTGAATGTCGGCGGCTAAGCGCCGGTCCGGATGAGCTTCTTGTTGACGAACTCGTCGGCGGCCAGGAGGCCCATCTCACGGGCGGTGCCGCTGCGCTTGACGCCGCCGAATGGCAGCTCGGGGCTGTCGGCCATGACGATGTTCACGTAGACCATGCCCGCGTCGATCTGGTCGGCGACGCGAGCCGCCTGTGCCGGATCGTTGCTGTACACGTATGAGCCCAGCCCGAAGCTGGTGTCGTTGGCGAGCTTGACGGCTGCGGCCTCGTCGGCCACGCGGTAGACGACACCGACCGGGCCGAAGAACTCCTCCCGATAAGCATCCATCTTCGACGTGACGCCGGTCAGCACCGTCGCCGGGTAATACGCACCGTCGCGGGCGCCCCCGCCCGTGACCACCGTCGCGCCCTGCTCCACAGCCTTGTTGACCTGGCCCTCCAGCCGGGTTGCTGCTTCCACGGACGACAAGGGCCCGAGGACCGTCCCCCGCTCCATCGGATCACCCACGGGCGACGCGGCCATCGCCGCGGTGAACTTGGCCAGGAACTCGTCGTACAGCCCGTCAATGACGATGAAGCGCTTCGCGGCGTTGCAGGACTGGCCGGTGTTATCCAGTCGAGCCGCGGTCGCCGCCTCGACCACGGCGTCGAGGTTATCCGTCGCGAGCACGATGAACGGGTCCGAGC
The DNA here is from genome assembly GCA_964468305.1 of uncultured Anaerolinea sp. Taxonomy (GTDB): domain Bacteria; phylum Chloroflexota; class Limnocylindria; order Limnocylindrales; family CSP1-4; genus UBA5189. The sequence goes on from CAYXVP010000018.1 coordinate 4,982, forward strand.
CGCCGAGCTCGAGCGCGACCTTCTTGAGGTTCCGCCCGGCCACCTCGGCGACGGCCGCCCCGGCCCGCTCGGAGCCTGTCACCGATACGCCCTGGACCCGGGGATCGGCCACGATCTTCGCCGCCTGCTCGGCGCTGACGTAGACGTTGACGTAGGCGCCATCGGGCAGCCCGGCGTCGCGATAGATCGTTTCGATGGCCGCCGCCGACTCGGGGCACTGCGACGCGTGCTTCAGGACGATCACGTTGCCGAGCACCAGGTTCGGCGCGGCGAAGCGGGCGACCTGGTAGTAGGGGAAGTTCCAGGGCATGATCCCGAAGAGCACGCCCAGCGGGCTGCGCCGGATCACCGCCGTGCCTTCACCGAGGATCGCGATCGGCTGGTCGGACGTGATCGCGTCCGCTTGGTTCGCGTAGAACTCGGTGATGTCCGCCGAGAAATCGACCTCGCCGACGGCGGCGCCGAACGGCTTGCCCATCTCCCGGGTGATGATCGCCGCCAGCTCCTTCCGACGCTCCCGGTGGACCTCGGCCGCGCGGCGGATGATCGCGGCCCGCTCGGCGACCGGGCGTTTCCGCCAAGCGACGAACGCGGCCTGGGCCTTGGTCAGGGCCTGCTCGACCTGGGCGTCGGTGAACTGCTCGTAGCGGGCCACGGTCTCGCCGGTGGCCGGGTTCACGACTGCGTACTCGCTCATGACGTCTCCCTCCGATGCCGCGCGCCGTCAGCTCTCGAACGGCGCCTCCGCGATCTCATTCAGAATGGCCTTGCTTATCATCGCAACTGCCGGGCAGGTCGGCTTGCGCGACGCCTGGTCCACCAGGCGCGCTGTGAGCTCTCGGATGCCCGCTCAGCCTTCGACCCGGAGCGATTTCACGACGCCGCCGTCGTCGAGGTCGACGATGTGGCCGCGTAGCACGCCCATCGACGACTCCGAGCCGGCGTTGACGCAGAGCGTGTCCTTGATCTTCCGCTCGCCGCCCGACTCGTGGATGTGGCCGTGGACGCCGAGGACGGGCCGGAACTGCTCGATCGCGGCACGGACGCCGGTCGACCCGACGGGCCCTCTGATGAGGTCGCCGGCGGTGACGGTCGGGCGAAGATCCGGCGAGAGGAGGGGAGCGGTGTCAAGCCCGGAGTCGTAGGGCGGGACATGGGTCATCATCACGGTCTTTCGCGGGTCTCGGACGCCCTTGAGCAGGCCGGAGAGCCGATCGAGGAACTCCTCCTCGGGTAGCTCCCGCGGCGTGTGCCACGGGGTCGGCGACGACCAGCCCATCGATACGAGCTGGTGCCACGGCGTGAGCTCGACGACCTGCTCGTTGACGTTCCGGCAGTACGTCGATTCGGCGAGGACCGCGTCGATGTCGAATTCGTCGTCGTTGCCGGGCATGAGGTACACGGGGACGCCCGAGCCCTCGAGGCGTTCGGCGGCGAGGGCGAGCCATTCGCGCAGCCGCGAGACCATCCTCTCGCGGAAGTGGCCCATCACCAGCTCCTTGTCGCCCTCCATCGCGCGCCGCTCGGCATCGGTCACGCGGATTGCGTAGTAGCCGAGGTCGGCGATGGAGCGCTCGAGGTCGGCGAGCTCCTGCTCGTTTCGGGCAACGCGGCTCTGGCCGAGCACGCTCGCCGTCCAGACCTCGCCGCCGTGGTCGCCCTGGACGACCGCGACCAGCGCCTTGCCGGTGAGGTCGCCGGCGATGACCGCCGCGTCGACCTTGTAGACGTTCGCCTTCATCGCGTTGACGAACTTGCGCCAGGTGCGCTCCGACGCGTGGATGTCGCTACAGACGTAGAGTCGGAACGGCTTGGCCATGATCGTTGGAGGCTAGCGGCTGGGGCCGGGCTGGGTGGCGATCGCAGGCCAGCGATCGGCCCACGGCTGGGCGGCCTCGAGCTGGCCCGCCAGACGGAACAGCGTCGCCTCGTCGCCGTAACGAGCTGTGGCGAGCACGCCGATCGGCAGGCCTTCCGGGGTCCAGTGCAGCGGCAGTGACATCGACGGGCAACCGCTGATGTTGGCCCACGGGTTGAACGGGTTGAAGCTCGAGTCCATCCGCTGCCAACCGAGCGCGCTGCCGGAGGACTGGTTGAGCACGCCGAGGTGCTCCGGTGGCCTGGCGAGGGTCGGCGTCAGCCAGACGTCGTGGTCCTCGAAGAAGGCGCCGATGGAGCGAGTGGTCGCGCCGAAGGCCGCGACCGCCTCGAAGAGGTCGCGGGCGGTGAGCGAGCGACCGTGCTCGACGAGCTCCCACGTCGTGATCTCGAGCTCGTCCGGCTCGAGCGGGCGGCCGAGGAGCCGCTCGCAGTCCAGCGCGTCCTCGAGGTTGCCCGCCGCCCAGACCGCGAGCAGCGAGCCGATGATGACCTCGCCGTCGAGGCGCGGGGCGCCTTCGTCGACGAGGTGGCCGAGGTCTGCGAGCAGGTTGGCGGCCTCCCGAACGGCGCTGACACACTCGGCGTCGATCGCCGTGTCGATGGCGGGCGTCGAGGTCCACGCGACCCGCAGCCGGCCCGGATCCTGGCCGACCTCGTCCCGAAACGGCCGGACGGGTGTAGGCGCGAAATACGGGTCGCCCGGCTCGGGGCCCGCGATCACGTCGAGAAGAGCAGCGCTGTCCCTGACACTTCGACTGAATCCGTGGCGGACATTCAGTCCACCGACTTCCTCGCCGGCCGGGATGCGTGACACCCGTCCCCGCGACGGCTTGAACCCGAACACCCCGGAGCACGACGCCGGGATCCGCAGGGAGCCTGCGCCGTCCCCGCCGCTCGCGATCGCCGACAGGCCGGCCGAAACCGCGGCCGCCGAACCGCCGGACGACCCGCCACAGGTCCGATCCAGCGCCCACGGGTTGCGCGTTGGCCCGAACAAGGTTGGCTCGGTCGTCGAGTGATTGCCGAACTCGGGCGTGTTGGTGCGACCGACGATCACGAGGCCGGCTCGCCGATACCGGGTAACGAGCGGGCTGTCGGTCGGTGGCACGTTGTTCCGCAACGCTCTCGACCCGGCCGTTTCGGGCACACCGGCCATCGAGTTCCCGAGGTCCTTGACGAGGAACGGCACGCCTGACAGAGAACCCGGCGGCAATGGTCGTGAGGCGATCTCGCGCGCCGAATCGAAGAGCGGAGTCACCACCGAGTTCAGCTGCGGATCGATGCGCTCGATGCGCGCGATCGCGGCATCGACGAGTTCGAGCGGTGAAACCTCCCGCCGCCGGACGAGGTCCGCCTGGGCGATCGCGTCGAGCTGCCACAGGTCCGTCATAAGGCCTCCAGCCCCGGGTCCTCGAACACCGCCTCGCCCTCGACGAGCGTCAGCAAGACCCGGGCGTCGCCGAGCCGATTGGCGGGCTCGCGCCCGATGTCCCGATCCAGGACCACGAGGTCGGCGAGCTTGCCGGCCTCGATCGAGCCGGTCGTGGTGTCCCGGTGGCTCGCCCAGGCCGAGCCCATCGTGAACGCGCGGAGGGCAGTCTCGAGGTCGATCGCCTCGTCGGGCAGAAATGGCGGTCGGTCGCGATGGACCGGTGACACGCGCGTCACCGCGACCTCGACCTCTGCCATGACGTTGGGCGTGCTGACGGTCCAGTCGCTCCCGCCCACGAGCCGCGCACCGGCCCGGTGCAAGCTCCCGATCGGATACTGGAGCGCGGCCCGCTCGGGCGCGAGGAAGGGCAGCGTCAGCTCCGTCATCTGGTCGTCGTTGCACGCCCAGAAGGGCTGGATGTTGGCGCCCGCCTCGAGCTTCGCGAAGCGCGGCCACTCGGCGGGGTCGACGAGCTGGAGGTGGGCGAGGTGGGGGCGGGTGTCGCGCATCCCGTTCGCCCGCCGCGCCGCCTCGACGGCATCGAGCGCCTGGCGGACGGAGCGGTCGCCGAGGGCATGGAAGTGGACCTGGAAGCCGAGTGCATCGAGCTTGGTGACGTAGTCCCTGAGGGGCGCGGGATCGACGAAGTCGATGCCCCGGTTGCCCGTCGACCTGCCGCTCTCGTCCAGGTACGGTTCGATCACGGAGGCGGTGAAGTTTTCGCAGACGCCGTCGAGCATGATCTTGATCGTGCCCGCTTCGAGGCGGCCGGCCGTCGCCGCTGCTCGCGCCTCGACGAACCCCTCGATCTGCTCCTCGCCGCGGTCGCGCTCCCACCACTGGCAGGCGATCGACCGGCCGGTCAATCGCCCCGAGGCGGCGAAGCGGCGGTACGCCTCCAGCTCCGGTGGCGTCACGATCGCGTCCTGCCAGGCGGTGATCCCGAGCCGGTGCAGATATGCCTGCGCCAGGCCGATGCCGTCTGCGATCTCGTCGACGGTCGGCTCCGGGACGTGCCGACGGACCAGCTCCATGGCGCCCTCGTGGAGCGCCCCGCTGGGGCTGCCGTCGGGCGCGCGCTCGATCCGGCCGTCCGGTGGGTCCGGGGTCGCGCTCGTGATGCCTGCCAGCGCCAGCGCGCGGGTGTTGACCCAGGCGCCGTGGCCGTCGCGATTGGTGAACATCGCCGGCCGATCGGGGACCGCGGCGTCCAGATCGAGGCGCGATGGCGTTCCGCCCGGGAAGGCGGCCATGTACCAGCCCGCGCCAAGCACCCAGTCGAGGTTCGGGTGGGACTCCGCGTACGCCCGGATCGCCGCGAGGTAGGTGGCGCTCGTCTGCGGCAGCTCGTGGAGCGGACAACGGGACAGATGAATTCCCGCGTGAACGGGGTGGCAGTGTGCGTCACCGAAGCCCGGGAGGACCGTCCGGCCGCGAAGGTCGATGCGGCGAGTCCGGGGCCCGGCCAGCGCCTCGACGGATCGCTCGTCGCCGACGGCGAGGATTCGCCCGCCGCCGACCGCAACCGCCGGCGCCGCCGGCTGGGCCGGGTTCATTGTCATGACCGACCCGCCGACGAGGACGAGGTCGGCTGTGTCCGGTGCCGTGCTCACGTGCTCGATTCTCGCTGCCGTGCCGCCGGGCGGGGTTTGGCCCGCCCGGCACGTTCCGATCGTTCAGTCCGGCGGCAGCATCTGGTACATCAGCTCCGTCTCGACGCCCCGGGCCCGGTTGCGGGCCGCCTGGATGACGTACCAGACGATCCCGACGACGAACATGATGATCACGAACGTCACGCCCGAGGCATTCAGGTAGGCGAGCGCCTCCTGGCCACCCGAGATCGCGTTGTAGATCGGCGCGACCCCGGCGAACCAATACAGGAGGATCGTGAAGATAAGCCAGATCGCTCCGAGGTAGGGCAGCCAGCGGATGTACGGCGCGTCCTTCACGAGGTCGGGACGAGTGCGCCGGGCGAGGACGGCGTTGACGCCGGGCATGATCCAGCTGAGCGACGACGCGAGGATCGTGAACCAGGCGGAGGCGGCGAGGTTGAGCTTGCCGTCGAGCGCCGGGTCGGCGCTGGGCGCCAGTGCGCCGAGCCCGATCCACTTGAGGACCGGGAAGGCCCACAGGAACAGGAAGAAGACGCCGAAGGCCAGGGTTGCGAAGATGGCGTTTGAGGGGGCACGGAGTCGCTCCGATACCGCGCCGAGCCACTCGGGGACTTGGCGGTCGAGGCTCCACGCGAGCGCGATCCTGCTGATGAAGATGACGTAAACGGGCATCAGCAGGAACGGGAACAGCGTCGAGGCGGCACCGGCGACCGCCCACAACGGCCACAGCTCGGGATGGGCCACTGTGCCAAGCAGCTGGTAGTAGTTCGGCGCGTTCATGGGCAGCCCGCCGAGGCCCGCCTTGACTGGATCGATGTAGCCCCACCAGATCGCGCTCCACGCGGTCTGTGCGTCGAGCCCGAGCTTCCGGGACAGCGCCTCACCGTAGATCGAGTTCATCAGCACGGCCATCGCGAGAGCACCGAGGACGGCGATGAGGATGCCGCGCTTGACGTTGCCGCGGACCTCGCCCGAGATGTACGCCGAGTACTGGAAGCCGATGAACTGGAAGAGCATCACGCCGGCCATGAACATCACCGGCCAGCTGAGGCCGCTCACCGGGCCGAAGTCGAATCCGCTGGTCAACCCAGCGGCAGTTGCCGCCGCCGCCAGTTGGTCGGTGGTGACCCCGTTTGTGTATTTCGGCAGGTTGGCGGCGAACTGCGCAGTGTCGAAGAAGACGAGGCCGAGTAGCGCCATCAGCGCCCAGCCGGCGATGCCGATCACGGTGAGGTAGGTGACGATCTTATGGAAGGTCTTCGTCGGCTGGAGCACGACCCAGCCGACGAGCGCGAAGACGAGAAGCCCCGGGATGAGGCCGGGGAGGCCGGTGACGTCCCCGGTGGACCCTTCCGTGAACCAGGTGTTGGCGTTGTTGAAGAAGTCCGAGCCGGTGCCGATCCCGACGATCCGGCCTTCGACCTGGGTGCTCCGCAACGTCTGGACCGTCTCGAACTGAAGCAACGCGATCGACGCGAAGACGAGGCCCCAGCTCTCGAGCCAGCCGAGCAGCGGGCCAACCTTGGGCACGATGCGGCTCGTGAAGACGTAATCCCCACCCGAGCGCGGCATCACGCTGGTGAGCGACGCGAAGATGATGGCCAGGAGGACGCACAGGCCACCGACGGCGAAGGCAACCCAGGACCAGTTCGTCAGGCCCCCGACGATGACGATCGGGACCCCCGCAAGGGCTGCGATCTGGAAGGCGCCGCCCATGGTGCCGCCGATGAATGCCGACGTGTTGAAGAACAGCGCGTTCGCGACGCTGACCTCGCGCACCAGGCCCGACGACTGCCGCGTGAACAGGATCTTGCCGCCAGCAGCACCCATGCGACCCGCGCTCCCTCCTCAAGGTCCGTTGCGGCCGCAACGCAGGGACGCGGGGCACTGCACGGACCCGGCTCTGCCCGCCACTATACTGCGGCGACCATGGCCTCCGACCGGCTTCCCGCTACCCCCGCGGGGCGGCCCGAAACCGGTCTCGCGGACTGGTCAGCGAACGCGCGCCCGACGCTGGCCGACCCGCTCGCCGAAGCACTCCGGCTCATCGATCTTGCCGATGCACATGGGCTGCAGGTGCGACTCATGGGCGGCCTCGCCTTCCACGCGCGGGTGCCGGACTGGCGCGCGCGGGTCGGCCGTGAAGGCCGGGATATCGATCTCGCGACACGGAGCAGGGACCGCCGCGGACTCTCCGACCTCCTGGTCGAATCCGGCTACCTCGCGGACAAGCAGTACAACGCGCTGTACGGCCACAAGCAGCTGTACTTCGTCGACGAGTCTCGAACCCGCCCGGTCGACGTCCTGATCGATCGGCTCGAGATGTGCCACGCGTTCGAGTTCGCCGATCGGCTCACGGTCGACGCGCCAACGCTGCCGCTGGCCGAGCTGCTCCTGTCAAAGCTCCAGATTGCGAAGGTCAATCGCAAGGACATTCTCGACGTCTTGGCTGTACTGAGCGAATACCCGATCGGGGCCACCGACCAGGGCGCGATCAACGCGGCTCGTGTCACGGCACTGACCTCGACCGACTGGGGCTGGTGGCGGACGGTCACCGGCAACCTGCGCCGGATTCGGCGATTCGTCGACGAGGAGGTCCAGTCGGGCGAGCTCGCGTTCGGTCGCCTTCCGCGGCAGGACGCGGCGGCGCAGGTCGACGCAATGCTCCTGGCGATCGACGCGGCGCCCAAATCGACGCGCTGGCGGCTGCGCGCGCGGGTCGGGGAGCGGGTGCAGTGGTACCAGGAGCCCGAGGAGGTCGGGCACGGCCGCTGACGCTGCCGAGCGTCGGCGAGCTGGAGCTTCGAGCTAGAGCTTGATGACCCCGAGGACGTTGATGAGGATGGCGAGCACGGCGAGGATCGCCACCATCAGGCTCGCCGTCAGGAGGATGCGCCGGACGTCGCGCGCGACGTAGGCATACTCGTGGGCCATCCGCACCGAGAGCGGAGCATTCACGTCGCCGCGTGCCGCGACTCGATCCCGATCGTCGGTACGGGCTGCCGCCTGGCGTCGCAACGATGCGGCGATCGCGTCGCGCTCGCGTGCGTTGGCCTCTGCCTCGAGCTGCGCGGCCCGCTGCACTTCGGCCTCGGTGAGGCTCGACCCGCTGCGGATCGGCATGTCATCGAACGCGTCGAGCGAGCTGTCGAAGCCAAGCGCCTCGGCTGCCGGCCGGAGCGGCTCGCGGGCCGACGCGGAGGTGCCACTCGCGGGTCGAGCCGGGCGCCGCGCGGCGCGCGAGGACGTGCGATTCGGGTAGCGGGTCCGCTTCGCCATGGCCGCGGAAGGGTAGCACGGGCCCATGGCCCGACCCGCGATGTGCCTCCGCCAATCGGCCGGCGCTAGACTCGACCTACCCGCCCGCGGAGGCCTCCCTGATCGACATCGACGCGCTGGTCTCGGCCAACATCGGCCCCATCGTCGGCGGCCTGGTCATCGTCGTTCTGGCCCTCGCGGTCGCGGTCGTCGGCCTGATTCGACGCGTTCGGAGCCTGGGCCGGCGGCTCGGAAGCTTGACCCAGGGCAGCGATGCGTCGTCGCTCGAGGGCGTGCTCGGCTCGCACCTCGAGCGGGTCAGGAAGGTGGTCGGCGACGTCGACACCGTGGCCGCCCGCGCCGCGGTGCTGGAGCGCGACCAGAAGACTTCGATCGGCCGCGTCGGGCTCGTCCGGTTCAACCCGTTCGACGACACCGGCGGCAACCAGAGCTTTGCGCTGGCCATGCTCGACGGGCACGGAGACGGCTTCGTCGTCAGCAGCCTCCATGCCAGGGCCGGCACCAGGGTCTACGCCAAGGCGATTGCGGCCGGCTCGGCCGAATCGGCGCTGTCGGACGAGGAGGGCGAGGCGCTGCGACTTGCCCTCGCGAAGCCGGCGCCGGGCGGCCCGGGCTGAGCGCGTTCACAGCCGTGGGCGTCGTGCCAGGGAAGCTGTCACGACGAAGCGCCACCCTCGGTGCATGCCCCCAATCGCCGTAACGCCGGAACCGGTGATCAGAACGCGGCGTCGCGGCGGCCGGATCCGGCCGCTCGAGCAGATCCCGGTCTGGCACGGGTTCGAGACGATCGCCGCGACCGCCGGCGAGGACGCGGCGCCGGCCGCCGAGTCCACGGGGATCGACGGGCTGCTTGGAGGGCTCAACGCCGACCAACGGAAGGCGGTGACCCACGGCGACGGGCCGCTGCTCATCGTGGCCGGGGCAGGCACGGGCAAGACGCAGGTCATCACGCGCCGCATCGCCTGGCTGATCGCGACGCGGCGGGCGAAGCCGTCGGAGATCCTGGCCCTGACCTTCACGGACAAGGCCGCCGAGGAGATGCAGCTGCGGGTCGACCAGCTCGTCCCGTACGGCTATGCGGACACCGCGATCTCGACGTTCCATGCCTTCGGCGACCGGCTGATCCGCGCGTTCGCGTTCGAGCTGGGCCTCGCACCAGACGTTCGAGTCCGGTCTCGGCCCGAGGTCGTCGTGTTCCGGCGGGAGCGACTCTTCGAGCTGGAGCTGAGCAAGTACCGCCCGCTCGGTGACCCGACCCGGTTCCTCGGTGCGCTGGCTTCGCTCTTCGCCCGCTGTCGCGACGAGGACGTGTCACCCGAGGCGTACCTCGCCCACACCGAGGGCCTCGGCGTTCGGGCCGCAGAGCTCGACGCGGCGGTGGCGACGGCGGTCGATGTGGACGCCGCTGAGCGCGACGCGGCCGCCGCGGCGGCCGAGCACGCGCGCAGGCAGCGGGAACTGTCGCGGGCCTATGCCCGATACACGAGGTTGCTCCGTGAGCACGGTTCGATCGACTTCGGCGATCAGGTCGCGCTGGCACTCCAGCTCATGCGCGAGTCAGCCGCTGCGAGAGAAGCGATCCAGGCGCGCTACCGGTACGTCCTTGTCGACGAGTTCCAGGACACGAACCGCGCTCAATCGGAGCTCGTCGCGCTGCTCGCCGAGCGGCATCGAAACGTGACGGTCGTCGGGGACGACGACCAGTCGATCTACCGCTTCCGCGGCGCCGCGATCAGCAACATCCTCGAGTTCCGGGACCGCTACCGTGGGGCCAAAACGGTCGTGCTCCGCCGGAACTACCGCTCGCTCGCGCCGGTCCTCGATGGCGCGCATCGGCTCATCCGGTTCAACGACCCGGACCGGCTCGAGGTCCGCGTCGGCATCTCGAAGCGGCTGCTGGCCCAGCGAGTGGAGCGCGACACGGCTCCCCTGCGCCACCACGCCTTCGCGACCATCGGTGAGGAGGCGGACTGGATCGCCGCGGAGATCCGGCGGCGGGTCGACGAAGCTGGTGCGCGCCCGCGCGACCACGCCGTGCTCGTGCGTGCGAACGCGGATGCGGACGCCGTGCTCCGCTCGCTCAATGCGGCAGGCCTTCCGTGGCGGTTCTCGGGCACGTCCGGCCTGTATGCGAGGCCGGAGGTCCGGCTCCTGCTCGCGGTCCTGCGAGCCGTGGCCGACCCGGCCTCGAGCGTGGATGTCTATGCGATTGCGGCCTCGGAGCGCTACGCGATCCCGGCGGCGGACCTGGCGGAGGTGGCCGGCTCGGCGCGGCGGCGGCACCGCAGCGTGTTCGAGGTGTTCGAGGAGCTGCAGTCGCAGCCGGGACTGTTGCGAATCTCGCCCCCGGGTCGGGTCGCGCTTGCACGCCTGACGAGCGACCTGCGCCGCTACCGCGAGCTGGCCCAGCGCCGGGCGGCGGGCGAGGTCCTCTACGCGTTCATGCGCGACTCGGGCTGGCTCGCCGAGCTCGCCGGCGCCACGACCGTGGCCTCGGAGGAACAACTCGCGAACATCGGTCGGTTCTTCGACATCGTTCGTAACCAGTCGGCGCTCCTTGCCGACGATCGCGCAGTCTTCCTCGCCCGACACCTCTCGACGCTGATCGAGGCGGGCGACGACCCCGCCACGGCGGATCCCGATCCGGACGTCGACGCGGTCCACGTGATGACCGTCCACAAGGCGAAGGGCCTTGAGTTCCCGGTGGTGTTCCTGCCCGGCCTCGTCGCCGATCGGTTCCCGGCCCGCTCGCGGCGGGAGCCGCTGCCGATGCCGGCCGAGCTGGTCGACGAGGTGCTGCCGGAGGGTGATGGGCACCTCCAGGAGGAGCGCCGGCTCTTCTACGTTGCGATGACCCGCGCCCGGGACGAGCTGATCCTGAGCCACGCAGTCGAGTCGCCGACTGGTCGCGCACGGCGCATATCGCAATTCGTGATCGAGGCGCTGGACCTGCCGATCGCCGGTTTCCGTGGCCAATGCTTTCCATCGACGACGCACACATCGGGGCCGCTGCAGCGCATCGCCGCGGCGGATGCACCCGCAGAGCCACCGGAGGCCGGCCGCCTGCCGATCGAGGGGCCGCTCACCTTGAGCCACTCTGCGCTCGACGACTATCTGACCTGCCCGCTCCGGTACAAGTACAGCCAGGTCGTCCGGGTGCCCACGACGCCGCACCACTCGATGGTCTACGGCGCCGCGCTGCACCAGGCGGTCCAGGAGTTCCATCGGTCGCAGGCACGAGGGCGGCCGCTGACCGAACCGGAGCTGCTCGACGCTTTCGAGAAGGCCTGGTCGAACGAGGGCTTCGTCTCGCGGGAACACGAGCAGGCGCGGCTGGAGACCGGCCGCGACGCCCTGCGCCGGTTCCGCGAGGCACAGCTCCAGCCTGGCGCCGTCACGCCCGCGTGGGTCGAGCGCGAGTTCGCGTTCGCGCTCGGCGGCGACCGGATCCGCGGTCGCTTCGACCGGGTCGACATCGTCCCGATCGCCGCATCGTCGGCCACGATCGCCGGCCACGTTCACGAGGTCACCGACGCACCGACCCTGCTGCGAGCGGACGTGGTCGAGCCGATGCTCGAGCTCCTCGGGCCCGAGGAAGTCACGATCACCGACTACAAGACCAGCGACGTGCGCGACCCGGCGGTCGCGCGCCAGCGCGCGCGCGAATCGCTCCAGCCCCAGATCTACGCGATTGCCTACGAGGCAATGACCGGCCGGCTTCCGGATGCTGTGCAGCTGCACTTCCCCCACTCCGTCCCCTTCCGATTTTCATAAAACACCCGCACGAATGTCAGCGGCTCGAGCCGGCCCCCCAACCGTTTTCTCGACTTCTTCGCGGCGCGCGCAACTCCGCGCACTTTGCCTTCGAGCCGCGTAAAAAGGGTGACCAGCAGATCCGCCTCGCGCAACGGGTAGGTTCGCAGGACGATCGCTTCCGACTCCTTCAGTGCCATGGGAGCCCAGCAGGTTAATCTTTGATTGTAATGGATGGGAGGCGCCAGCGTCGCGGGAAACCGGCTTCTGGCTACCAGCTTTTGGCTCCTGGCAGGCAACTGGAGCGAGATAAACCGCTAAGGTGTAATCGGGCGTAAACACGACAGGCGCTCACGCATTCCGAAGAGCGCCTGGTAAAGCGTCGTTCGCCAGTAGCCAGCCGCCACAAGCCAACACCTAACGCCCCTAATATGC
>CAYXVP010000019.1:0-12751 GCA_964468305.1 uncultured Anaerolinea sp.
CTTCGCGGTGTCCGGGAGCACGATCCCGCTCTTCGTCATCTCCTCGCGCGGCGTCGGCTTGACGACGACCCGATCGCCGAGCGGCGTCAGCTTGGTCGCGGTGCTGGTGGCGGTGGCCAAGGTGTTCCCTCCTCGGGACGGCGTGGGCCGTCCGAACATGTGCTTCCGGACGCTGGGCGCCCGATCGATTGGCAGCGGGGCCGACCCCCGCGTTGGTGCCGGTGCGACCCGGGCGTCTCTCCGCGCCTCCGGAACTTCCCGTGGGGTTCGGCGGAGCCTCGAAAACCGAGTCGATTAGCACTCTCGGTGTGAGAGTGCTAGGAATACTAGAAGCACCCCTCTGAGGGTGTCAACCGGCGCCTGGGAAGCGTGCCGTCACGCGCGCATAGGAGCGGTCGATTCGCGCCTCCGAGATGCGCCCGGAGGTCACGAACCCCTCGATCAGGTCGATCGTGCTGGTGACGATGTCGGGCTCGTAGACCTGCTGGTTCGCGAAGAGGAGCAGGTCGTTGCCGGCGTCGATCGCCAGGGCGACTACGTCCTCCGCCCCGAAGGCAGCGGTGATCGCGCCCGCCTGCAGATCGTCGGTGATCACAACGCCGTCCCAGCCGAGCTCGTTTCGGAGCAGGTCCGTGACGGTACCGCGACTCAGCGAGGCGGGCGCGGATGGGTCGATCTGGCCGTTGACCACGTGGCCGGCCATGATCACGTCGACGAGGCCCTGGCCGAGCAGGTCCCGATACGGGTCGAGCTCCGCCTGGGACCACGTCTTCGTCACGTCCGCCACGCCGAAGTCCGTGTTGGAGGTGGCGCTGCCGAGACCCGGAAAGTGCTTCAGCGTCGTTCGAATTTCTGCAGCTCGATGCGCCTGGATCTCGATCGCGGCATCGCGTGCGACGACGGTGGGATCGGGCGAGAAGGCGCGGTGGATTGCGCCGATGGCCGGGTTCTTCGGGTTGACGTTCACGTCGACCACGGGGGCGAGATTCATGTTGACTCCGACTTGGCCGAGGGTGGCGACGAGCCCGTCCGCCCACGCCGTCACTGCCGCGTCGCCCTTCGGGCCGATGGCCGCCTCCGACGCGACCGCGGGGAAGCCGTACGCGGGCGAGAGACGGGTCACCAGGCCACCCTCCTGGTCGATCGCGACGATCAGCTCGCGCTCCGGCGCGAGGGCCCGCAGGTCGGAGATCAGGTTGGTGACCTGCCGCGCCGTGCGCACGTTGCGCGTCGGCTGCACGCGGTCCTTGTCGAACAGGATCACGCCGCCGAGCCCGTCGACCGCGATGTTGCCGGCGATCCAGTCGTTGGCCTCGACGCGCAGCCCGCGGAAGCCGACCACGAGGAGGCGGGCGATGCGCTGGCGAAGCGGTACCGGGTTGGCCGACGGTTCGTGGGCCGGGGACGGGCTCGACGGCGACGCGGTGCCGGCCCTGGCGGTAGGCCCGACCGAGCCTGCGGGACTGCTGGCTGCCGGTGTGCAGGCGTCGAGCAGGACGCCGCCGACGCCGAGGGCCGCGGCCTGGAGGAATGCGCGGCGGGACAGTCGAGGACCTGGTTGCATCGGCTCGGCCGCCGATCCTAGCAGCGGATCGCGCGTTGCTTACCCGTCAGCCGCCTGCCCGCGCACGGAGGATGTGGTCGTACGCCGCCGCGAGACGAGCGCCGAAAGCCTCGCCTTCCGCACCGCGCTTTGCGGCGACCCATTCCGCCGTGACCCGCACCCACTCGGGTTCGTTGCGGCCGCGCGGTGCGCCGGGCGGTGACAGGAACGGCGAATCCGTCTCGACGAGGAGTCGATCGGCGGGGACGAGGGGGACCACGGCGGCGGTCTGCTCCTCCCCTGCCCTGAACGCGAGCCCCGAGATCGAGATCGCCAAACCGAGGTCCAGCACGCGTCGGGCGTAGTCGACCGAGCCCGAAAACGAGTGGATAACCACAGGCGGCCGATCGGGGCCGAACGCAGCGACCGCTCGCTGCGAACCAAATCCGAGCTCGGTCAACGCCTCGACGGTCGCGTCCTGCGCGTCGGCGCGGCCCGCCTTCGAGCGGACGTGAATGATGGCCGGCTTCCCCGTCTCGAGCGCCAGCTCCAGGTTCCGACGCAGGTTGGCGCGCTGAGCCGGGATCGGCGAGAACACCCGGTCGTAGTCGAGCCCGGTCTCGCCGATGGCCACGACGCGTGGATCCGCCGCCCAGCCGACGATCGACCGCCAGCCCGCTTCGTCGACCTTTGCCGCGTCGTGCGGGTGCACGCCGACCGAGGCATCGAGCCACGGGAAGCGCTCGGACAGCTCGAGCGCGCGCACGGACGACGTGACGTTCCAGCCAGGTACGAGGACCCGCTCGACACCGGCCGCCCGAGCGCGTTCCAGGACGGCATCCTCGTCGCCTGCGAACCGCTCGGCGTTGAGGTGGCAGTGGCTGTCGATCAGCCGCATCGCCGCACGATCAACGCTCCGGCATCGCGGCGAAGGTCCGCTCGACGTCCTCGATCATCCGGACGGTCGCGTCGGTGACGACCCTGAGATAGTGCTCGCCGAACTCTGGATTCGAATCACGAGCGTCGCCCCAGGTTCCCGAACGCGTGGCCCGGTAGACCGAGCCCGGCGACGAGAAGAAGAACGCCGTGTGGACGGCCGCCTGGTTCGTCGTCTTCGGAAACGGCGGCATCTCCGCGTTCGCGGCGTCCAGATCGACGAGCGCGGCGTTGATCGCCATCACGGCCGAGGTCTCCGCCTTGTTGGCATGCAGCCCGTTCGCGGCGTCGAAGAACTCGCCGGCCTCCTCGGGCGTCATGCCGTCCCAGTAGTTGATCGGGAAGGCTTTGACCTCCGGTCCGAGCCCCTCGGCGACGTTCGCGCAGGCATAGGCGATCGCATAGGTGTTGTCGTAGTGGCCGTTGAGGAACACGATCCGCCGGAAGCCGA
Source organism: uncultured Anaerolinea sp. (assembly GCA_964468305.1). Lineage (GTDB taxonomy): Bacteria > Chloroflexota > Limnocylindria > Limnocylindrales > CSP1-4 > UBA5189. Next base: position 2,931 of record CAYXVP010000019.1, read on the forward strand.
TCGCCGCGTAGGCCGCGCAGAGGTCCTCGACCAGGGCCATGAACGTCGGGATGCGGATGTGGACCAGCCCAGTGAACCCGACGTGCGGGTACGACAGCGAATAGTTGATCGTGGGTCCGACCACGGCTCCGACCCGCGGCGCGGCGCGGCGCGCCACCTCCGTCGGGATCAGTGCGTCGGTCAGGAGCACCCCGTGCGGACCGTGCTGCTCGGTGGAACCGGTCGGCACGATGACGGTCTGGCGCCGCTTCAGGAACGACTCGACTTCCGGGCTGGTCATCTCGCCCATAAACACGGTCGCCGGCTTCATCTCCCTCTCCTCTCGCTACGCGATGGTGTTCGTCAGCTCGCCGATGCCCTCGATCCAGCAGGTCACGACATCGCCCGGCTCGAGGTGCCGGTCCGGTCGAGGTTCCAATGTGAGGCGGGGCGGCGTGCCGGTGGCGATCAGGTCGCCGGGCCGGAGCCGGACGTGGCGGTCGATGTAGGCGACGACCTCGGGGATCGAGAACCGCATCTGACTCGTGCGGCCGTCCTGGATCGGCCGGCCGTTGATGGTGCAGCCGAGGCGGAGGTCACGCGGATCGAGCTCGTCGGCCGGAATGACCCACGGCCCGACCGGGCAGAAGCCGGGCAGCGACTTTCCGAGGAGCCACTGCTCGCCGTCGAACCATGGGTCGACCGAGTTGATGTCGTTGACGATGGTGTACCCGAGCACCGAGCCGTCGAGGCCGATGACGACGCCGAGCTCGCACTCCGCGTCGACGTTGCCGGTGAGCGAGCGGTCCCAGCTCACCACGGCGCCGTGGCCGACGACCGCAGACGGCAGCTTGCCGAGGACCATCGGCCGGTCCGGGCGAGACGTTTCGGGGTCAGCCGCGGCTCGGTAATTGGCGCCGATGGTGTAGATCGCCCCGGGTGCAACCGTCGCGAGTCGGCTCACGCAACGAGGCTCGGATTGGCGAGGAGCGGGGCGACAGCCCGCCGCATGACGTCCGCCATTCCGCCGACGCCCGTCCAGCGCTCGAAGGCGATCGCCGCCTGGGCGATGAGCATCTCGCTGCCGTTCGCGGCGCGGAGGCCGCGAGTCCTCGCCGCGCGCAGGAGCGGCGTCTCGGGCGGCACGTAGACCAGGTCGAACACGGTGGCGTGAGCCGGGAGGAGCGCGACGTCGATGGTCATTCCCGGGTCGATCATCCCCACTGTCGTCGCGTTGACGGCGAGATCCGCCGAGCCGAGGGCGTCGCGAAACGCCTCGGCGGCGAGATCGGCCACGGCGCGCTCTGCCGCGCCAACGGCATCGAAGCGAGCCAGGAGCGTGCGTGCCGCAGGAACCGAGCGCGCAGCGATCGTGACCCGTGCGGCGCCACCAATGAGCAGCGCAAAGGCCACCGCGTGGGCCGCGCCACCCGCGCCGGCGACGACGGCGCGGGCGCCCCGGATCGGCCCGCCCATCGCCAGCTCGACGCCGGCACGAAATCCCGGCGCGTCGCTGTTGAACCCGAGGAGACGGCCATCCTTCGTCCGGACGACGTTGTTGACCGCCCCGATCGTGGCCGCGTCCGGCTCGACCTCGTCGACCAGCCCCGCGACCAGCGGCTTGTACGGCGCGGTCACCCCGAGGCCGAGCCAATCCGGCCCGCGCGCCTGGGCCACCGCACCCTCGACCGCTGCGGCCTCCAGCTCGCGCAGCACGTACTCGGCGTCGATGCCGGCCGCGGCGAAGGCCGCGTTGTGCATGACGACCGAGTGGCGGCGCCGGAGCGGTTTTCCGAGCAGCGCGACCCGGCGGGTCACGACGGGACGGCTATGCGCGCGCGGTTGGGCTTGCGGACGGGCCCGGCCGACGCCGGGAAGCTGACGTTCGGGATGATCTCGCGGACCCAGTCACGCAGCTGCGCGGGATCGGGGGTCATGGTGTGGAGGATGAACTGCTCGACGCCGGCATCGGCGCGCGCCTGGAGCGACGCGCCGATCTCATCCGGCGTCCCGAACAGGTAGACCGTCTCGAGATACTGCGGGCCGCGCTCCCCACTCATCACCTTCAGGAACGCCCGATGCTGCTCCTCGCGCGCCCTGGCCGGATCGTTGGTGAGCACGAGGTGGAGGAAGTTCTCGTGGGCGACCGACAGCTCGCTCGCGTCCTCGCCAGCCTCGCGAAAGAAGGCTCGCAGCTCAGCCCAGTCGCGCCGGATGTCGGGCGGCGGGCACGTGGGCCGCGGGATCCAGCCGTCTGCGCGCAGCGTCCGCGCCTTCACCGAGTCGACGAACTTCGGCAGGTCCGGAGATTTCGGGTTCGCGAGCTGCGAACCGCCGCCGACCCAGACCGGTGGCCGCTGGCCCGTCCGCGGCTCGATGAACACGTCGTCGACCGAGTAATAGCGGCCGTGGTAGGTGACGGTCTCGCCCTCGAGCAGCGGCAGCATGATGTCGAGCATCTCGTCGGTCCGCCGGCCGCGCTCGGACTTGTGCACCCCGACCGCCTCGTACTCGGCGTCGTTCCAGCCGACCCCGGCACCGAGGACGACCCGGTTGTTCGAGAGGAACTGAAGCGTCGCCAGCTCCTTGGCGAGGAGGACGGGGTTGCGGAGCGGCATGATCAGGATCGAGGTGCCGAGCCTGACGCGCTCGGTCACGGCCGCGGCCACAGCCAGCGAAAGGACCGGCTCGAGCCAGTTGACCGAGTAGAACCGCTTGCCGACGAGCAGGTGGTCGGTGATGAACAGCGAGTCGAAGCCGAGGTCTTCGACCGCCCGGGCGAACTCCTTGATGCCGCGGGCTCGCTCCGGTCCGTCGCCCTCCCAGACATACGACGGCAGGAAGACCCCGAACCGGCCGACGTCGCCCACCTGGCTGTCCCTTTCGCTACGGGGCCCTAGCGGCCCTGGTAGTGCGGGTCACGCTTCCCGACGAACGACCTGGCGCCCTCGACCAGGTCGTCCGTGGCGAAGATCCGGAGAGAGGTCCGGATCTCGGCATCGTGGCCGGCCGCGAGCGGGCGATCCAGGGCCCCGTCGACGAGCTCCTTCACCGCGCGCACGGCCAGGGGCCCTCGCTGCGCGATCTCTTCGCCGATCGCGTGGGCACGCGCGCGCGCCTCGCCCGCCGGAACGACCTCGTTGACGAGGCCGATCCTCGCCGCCTCGTCCGCGCCGATGACGCGCCCGGTCAAGAGCAGCTCCTTCGCCCACGCGAGCCCCACGATCCGGGGCAGTCGCTGCGTCCCGCCCGTGCTCGGCGTGACCGCCAGGCGCACCTCGGGCAGGCCGAGGGTGGCCCGCGCGGAGGCGACGCGAAGGTCGCAGCACAGCGCGAGCTCGAGCCCGCCGCCGAGGGCCGCCGCGTCGATGGCCGCGATCGTGGGCATGGGCAGACCCGCCAGGCGTCGTGCGATCCGCGCCTCGAGCTCGAAGCGCACCCTGCCACTCGGCCCCCTGTGCTCCTCGAACGACTTCACGTCCGAGCCGACCGAGAACGCCCGCTCCAGATGACTCGCGACGACGACGGCCCGGACGTCGTCGGGGGCCGCGGACTCGAGCGTCCCGAGGGCGTCGTCCAGCTCCGCGAGGAGCTCGTCGGTCAGCAGGTTGCGCGGGGGGTTGTCGAGCGCCAGCTCGGCGACCCTGCCCACCTGCAGCCTGACGAGGGTCATCGAGTCTCCGCGGCGGCGAAGTCCGACGCGAGCCCCATGGGGCCGGCGTTGTAGAGCCTGGCATCCGTCGTCCGGAGATCCGTGGCGACCCGCGGGCGGAAGCCCATGCGGGCGAGGACGTCGCGCTCGACGTCGATACCCGGCGCGACCTCGAGCAGGACGAGACCGTCGTCCTCGAGGGCGAAGACCGCCCGATCGGTGATGTAGCGGACCTCCTGGCCGCGCTCCCTGGCGAGTCGGGCGCTGAAGGTGATCTCTCGCACCGCCGCCACGAACTTGGGGAGCGAACCCTCCTGGACGACGCGGACGCCGCCATCGATCGCGAGCTCGAGTCCCTGGGCTGTGAGGGTGCCGACGAAGTTGATCTTCTTCGTCCGCGCGCTGATGTTCGGAAAGCCGCCCGGTCCCCGGACTCGGCCCTCGAAGGCGTGGACGTTGACGTTGCCCTCGGCGTCGACCTCGGCGAACGACAGGCTCGCGACGTCGAGCCCGCCGCCGTCGTAGAAGTCGAACATGTACGGCTGGTCGATCATCGCCTGGTAGTTGAAGCCGGCCCCGCCCTCGTTGCCGGCAACCGGCACACCGCCGAAGATCCCCTGCTCGACGGTCAGGACGAGCTGATCGGTGATGCCTTCCTCCCAGGCGACGCGCCCGATCAGCTGGCTGATCCCGAAGCCGAGGTTGCAGATCGCGCCCGGCTTGAACTCGAGCAGCGAGCGCCGGGCGATCAGCTTGCGAACGTCCAGCGGCAGCGGCGGCTCGTCGGTTACGGGCCTCCGGACCCGGCCCGCGTAGTACGGCGAATCGCGGGTGATGTAGGTCTGCCACTGGTCGGGGTCGACGTACACGTGATCGATCAGGGCTGCCGGGACCTTGACGTCGCGCATCGGCAGGCTGCCCCGCCGCGCCAGCTGCCGGACCTGGGCGATGACGATGCCGCCGCTGTTGCGGGCGGCCATCGCCATGGCCAGCATCTCGCCCTGGATCGCCTCGCCCTCCATCGTCAGGTTGCCGTCCTCGTCGGCGGTCGTACCGCGAATCACGGCCACGTCGATCGGGAAGGCGTGGAACAGGAGCCACTCACGGCCCCGGAGCTGGACGACCTCGACCAGGTCCTCGGTCGTGCGTGCGTTCTGCCTGCCGCCGGTCTGTCGCGGGTCGACGAACGTGCCGAGGCCCACTTGCGTGACGAGACCCGGCCGGCCGGCCGCGATCTCGCGCATCAGCTGCGAGAGGACGCCCTGGGGGAAGGAATACGACTCGATCTCGTTGGCCTCGACCAGCTTTCCGAGGCGCGGCTCGTTGCCGATGTTGCTGCCGATGGTCCGCCGCATCAGCCCGGGGAGCGCGAGCTGGGAGAAGCCCCGGTCGGCGAAGTCGCCGATACCGACGATGCGCACGCTCGTCAGGTCGCGGGGGCGGCCATCGGCGGCGAAGACCGCGGCAAGCTCGTCGATGAAGCGCTGGGGCAGGGCGTGCCCCGCGCCCGAGCCGCCGATGAGCAGGGTCGAGCCGTCGCGGACGAGGCCGACGGCCTCCCGGACCCCGATGACCTTGCTCACGGCATGTACGCGCCGGCGTTGGGGTTGAGCGTCTGGCCCGTGTACAGCGCCGACACATCGGACAGCAGGAACAGCACCGTGTCGGCGATCTCGTCCGGGCGCGCGAAGCGGCCGAGCGCCGAATCACGCAGGCGGCGCCGGCCCTCTTCGCTGTCGACGAGGTCCGAGGTCATGTCCGTCACCGTCACGAACGGCGCGACGGCGTTGACGCGGATGCCGCGCGGCCCGAACTCCCGCGCCAGCGCGCGGGTGAGCCCGACCAGGCCCGCCTTGGCCGCCGAGTACGCCGCCGTCTCGGCGATGCCCATCTGGGCCAGGCGCGACGCGATGTTGACGATCGAGCCCGAGCCTCGTTCGAGCATCGACGGGAGCGCGGCGCGGCAGGTATGGAAGGCGGCGCTCAGGTCCGTCCGAATGACCTCGTCCCATGTCTCGGGGCTCGTCTCGAGGAACGGCCCGACGAGCGTCCGGCCGGCGTTGTTGACCAGCCCGTCGATGTGCTCGAAGCGGCCGATGACCGCGGCGACGAGCCGCTCGGCCGCCTCGCCGTCGCCGACGTCGGCCTGGAACGCCTCCGCGGTGCCGGCCGCGTCCCGAATCCGCCGAATCGTCTCATCCGCGCCCTCGCGGGAGCGGTGGTAGTGGACCGCGACGCTCGCTCCTTCCGCAGCGGCCTTGACCGCGACCTCGGCGCCGATCCCGCGGCTGCTGCCGGTCACGAGGATCACGCGCCCAGCGAGGGCGGCCGCCGCCATCAGGCGACGGCCGCGGACGATAGCAGGGCGGCGGCCTGGAGCGCGTCTCGAACGGCCGCCTCGGCCTCCGCGGAGATCGGGAACAGCGGTGGACGCATGCTGACGCCGTCGATGACGCCGAGCATCCGCAGCGCGACCTTGGTCCGTGCCCGGTAGTCGCGGACGGGCGAGCCGAAGATCACGTCCTCTAGGGGGAAGATGCGGTCCCAGATTCGGCGCGCCCGGTCCCACTGTCCGTCGAGCGTCAGCTGGAGCATCTGGACCTGGAGATCGGTCGCGAGCGTGCCGAAGCCGATCAGCGCCCCCTCGGCGCCCATCACGAACGACTCGAAGATGAAGTTGTCGTTGCCCGTGAGCAGGTCGATCGGGCGGGGCAGGCGCTCGACCATCCGACGCGTCTGGAGGTAGATCCGGGCATCGAAGGATGCCTCCTTGAGGGCGACCACGCTGTCGATCGAGGCGATCTGGCGCAGCACGTCCTCGGAGAACAGGACGCCGCCCAGCGCCGGCTGCAGCTGGAAGGCCACGAGCGGCAGGCCGCAGCCGCGCGCGATCGCCTCGTGATAGCCCACCGGGATCGCCGGGTCGAGGGGCGTGCCCTGATAGGCCGGGATCGGGAAGACGAGGAGGCCGGCTGCGCCCGCGCCCTCGGCCCGTTTCGCCTCCTCGACGCCCTGCGCCGTGAACATGGCACTCAGGCCCGCGATCACCGGCACGCCGCCGGCCTCGTCGACGGCCACGCGGAGCACCTGCTCGCGCTCCGCGGGCCAGAGGTGCGGGCCCTCGCCCGTGTCCGCATTGATCGCCAACGCAACCGGGCCCTGGGGCAGGAGCCACTGCAGGTAGCGTCGATAGCCGGCCTCGTCGAAGCGGCCGTCGGCATCGAAGGTCGTGATGCAGGCCGGAATGATGCCGCGGACGTTGAGTGCCATCGTCAGCTCCTGCTCGTTCAGTAGGTCGGGCCGAACGAGCGCGGCTTGTCGCGAACGGTCAGCCACTGCCACTGGGTGAAGGCCTCGAGGTTCGCCTCGGCGCCGAAACGGCCGCCGTTGCCGGAGAGGCCCATCCCGCCGAACGGGATCGTGGCCTCGTCGTTGATCGGCTGGTCGTTGACGTGGACCATGCCGGCCCTGATCCGGTTGGCGATCGCGAGACCTCGCGAGATCGACCGCGAGTACACGCCGCCCGCGAGCCCGTAGTCGCTGGAGTTGGCGAGCTCGACCGCCTCGTCGTCCGTCGTGAACGTCACGACGGGCGCGACGGGCCCGAAGATCTCGTCCGTCCACGCCGGCGAATCGAGCTTGACGTCGGCGAGGACCGTCGGCCGGTAGAAGAGACCCTGGTAGGTGCCGCCCTCGACCAGGCGCGCGCCGCCGCTCCGGATCGAACGCTGGACGATGTCGTCGACCCGACGAACCTGCTGCTGGTTGACGATCGGGCCCAGCTCGACATCCTCGCGGTACGGGTCGCCGGTGCGCAGCCGCCGCGCCGTCTGCGCCAGGCGTTCCACGTACTCGTCCGCGACGGCCCGATGGACGATGTGGCGGCCGGTCGCGAAACAGACCTGGCCCTGGAACTGGAAGCTCGAGTACGCCCCGGCCGAGGCGGCCGCGTCGAGGTCGGCGTCGTCGAGCACGACCAGCGGGTTGTTGCCGCCCAGTTCGAGGCTGACCTTCTTGAGCAGGCCGCCGGCAATGCTGCCGACCCGCCGCCCGACCTCGGTCGAGCCCGTGAACGAGACCATGCCCACGTCCGGATCCGTGATGAGCGCCTCGCCGGTCTCCGCGTCGCCGATCACGACCTGGAGCAGTCCGTCGGGCAGCCCGGCTTCGCGGAAGATCGCGGCGAACACGGCGCCGCCGCAGACGGGCGTCTGCGGGTCCGGCTTGAGGACGACCGCGTTGCCGAGGGCCAACGCGGGCGCGACGACCCGCATGCCGAGCACGCTGGGGGAGTTCCACGGCGTGATCGCGCCGATGACCCCGATCGGCACGCGCCGGATCATCGACAGCCGTTCCTGCTGGACCGTGGGCACGAGCGAGCCGTACGGCTGCCACGGCATCGCCGCGGCCGCGAGCGCCTCGCCGACGGCGAAGTTCTGCTCGTGGTGCATCTTGTTGCGATGGGCGCCGGTCTCGCGCTGCGTCCAGGTCCCGAACTCCGGCCGATGCGCCTCGTAGATCTCGGCCGCTCGGCGGAGGACCGCGGCCCGGTCCTGGTAGCTCGTCTCGGCCCATCCCACTTGCGCCTCGCGGGCGCGCGCACAGGCCGCGCGAACGTCGGCCGGCGTCGACAGGTTCACCGCCAGGAGCGGTCGGCCCGTGGCCGGCTCGCGGACCTCGTGGCGCTCCCCGGTGCCGGTCGTCCAACCGGCCAGGAACGGGTCGAGCCAGCCCTGACCGGCCTCCTGGGCCGTCGCCTCAGGCGCGATTGCCGCCATGGCTGTCTCCTCCCGGCTCGTTCGCGGGCTCCGCGAAGCGTTCGGCGTAGGTCCGCGGCTGGTTCTCGACGACCGCCCGGGTCCCCGTTCGCGGGTCGCGCCAGACGGCACCGCGCGCGAGGACGGCGTCGATCAGGCCCTCCTCGACGTACGGCGGCACCAGCCACGACTTGAGCTCGATCGCCATCTGGCCCGGGTAGCCGATGCGCTCGCGGACCCGCTTGTCGCTGTAGTACGCGGCCACGATCACGAGCTGCAGTGCGCCGAGGTTGGCCGGCTCTCGGGCGAGGGCGTCCAGCCGACCTGCAACGTCGTCGCCGAGCTCCGGTCGCAGCGAGGCTCGGACCGGCTCAAGGAGGTCCGGCCGCGATCTGAGCACGAAGCGCAGCCGATCGCTGGTGACCACCTCCGCGGCGGAGGGCATGCCGTGCGCGGCGGGGATCAGCCGGTCGGCGACCCGCGCCAGCGTTTCAGTGGCGCCGGAATCCAGGGCCGCGATCGGGTCGACATCGACGTCGATCATGCCGGCACCCGCTGCTCAAATCGCGTCTCGATCATTTGGTCGGCGGCCCGGAGCGCGATGGCCACGATCGTGGACGTCGGGTTGACGCCCGACGACGTGACGAAGCACGAGCCGTCGACGACGTACAGGTTCGGGACGTCGTGCGCCCGATTCCAGCGGTCGACGACCGAGGTTGCCGGATCGTCGCCCATCCGCGCCGTGCCCAGGAGGTGCCAACCCGAGTAGCGCATGAGCCGGTCGACCTCGATCTTGTAGGCACCCGCGGCGTCCATCGACTCCTTCGCCCGCTCGATGTGGAAGTCGAGCATGCGACGCGCGTTGTCGGCCATGGAGTAATGGATCTCCGGCGCCGGGATGCCGGATGCATCGGTCACCGCCCCGGACAGCACCACGCGATTCGCCTCGTCCGGCAGGTCCTCCGCGAAGAGGCCCCAGTTCGCGCCGTGGCCCAGGTGCGTCCGGACGTGCTCGTGGTGATCGGGACCCCGGATCTGCCCGCCCGCCCGCGACGGCAGCGCCGTGTTGACCGGTCCGCCGGTCGGCGCCAGGCCCCAGCGGGCGCCGCGAACGAAGCCCCGCCGCTCGTCGGTCTCGTAGAACTCCAGCGACTCGATGAGGTCGCCGAACTGGCCCTGCCAGCTCATCAACGGCTCGTCGAACAGGCCGGCGACGTTGGCGAACGGATGCATCATCAGCCGCTTGCCGACCAGCCCGCTCGAGTTCGCGAGGCCGTCCGGATGTCGGGGGCCGGCACTGAGCAGGAGGAGGCGCGGTGTGCCGATCGCATTCGCGGCGACGACCACCACCCGCGCCGGCTGGAAGTGCTCGGCACCCGCGCGATCGATCCAGGTCGCGCCGGTGGCGAGGCCACGCGCGTGGGTCTCGATCC
>CAYXVP010000019.1:12761-13840 GCA_964468305.1 uncultured Anaerolinea sp.
GGGGGCCCGGCGCTTCTCGGGGGGGAACCCCCCCCCCGCCGCCGGTGGAAAGTCCGGGGACCCCCCGGATCCGTTCCGGGTGCGGCCGGGGGCGGGGCCCGTGGCTTCGTTCTCGTTCCGGCGGACCCGGGCGTTCGTGACGAGTCGGGCCCCGTACGCGATCGCCTTCGGCCAGTGGGTCAGGTCGGTCGACGCCTTGGCCCCCTCGTTGCAGCCCGATTGGCAGGTGCTGCGCTGGACGCATGGCCGGCGCCCGTCGTACGGGGCGGAGTTGATCGAGTTGAACTCCGGCCACCAGTGCCAGCCGAGCTTGGTGTGCGCACGGGCGACCTTCATGCCCGCCGCGCCGATCGGCAGCGGCGGCATCGGCACGTCCTCGGTGTCGGGCGGATAGGCGGGGTCGCCCGGCAGGCCGGAGATGCCGAAGTCGCGATCCGTACGGTAGAAGTACGGCAGCAGCTCGAAGTAGTCGATCGGCCAGTCGTCGGCGACGCCGTCGAGTGAGCGCACCCTGAAGTCGCTCGGCAGGGCGCGCGGCCACGCGCCCGCGAAGATCAGGGTCGAGCCGCCGACCGCGTTGTACATGAGCGGTGAGACCGGCGTGTCGTCCTCGACGATCGGGTAGTCCTGGGGCAACCCGCGGATGTTCGGGCTCGTCGCCCACTGCTTGCGCGCCTGGAGCTCCCACTCGAGCTTGTTGCCCGGATAGTCGGCGCGGTCGTGCCAATCGCCCTGCTCCAGGCAGACGACGCCGTAGCCCGCCTCAGCGAGGCGCTTGGCGACGACGCCGCCGGAGGCGCCGGCGCCGACGAAGAGGGAGTCCACTGGTTCGACCGCCATGTCCACCGCTGGCGTGTTGGGCGGGTTTTAGAAGGCGGTGGCGTGGACGTATTAGTCCAGTTTCCAAATCGCGAGGTAAAAACGATCGCGCGTGAGGAATTGGAGACCCGTTGGCGACAGCCTATTCTGGATTCCACCCTCTTCCTCGCGCGCGGCGTCACTGAGACACCTCGCTTCGCTTACGCACGCTCGGACTTTATCCGGGCAATCACTGCCCAACGGGGGGCTTGTCTGGGTAT
>CAYXVP010000019.1:13850-16668 GCA_964468305.1 uncultured Anaerolinea sp.
GACGGGCCCGAACTCGGCGTCGAAGCGCACCCGCGCGATCGTCTCCTCGCGCGACCAGCCCTTCGAGACCGCGTCGGCGACCGCCGCCTTCCAGCGCATGAGCACCGAGCGCTGGGTCATGACGTAGTCGAGGCTCACGACCGGCCCATGGCCGGGCACGACCCGGTCGACGTCCAGCTGACGAATCCGCTCGAGGGCCTCCAGCCACTGGTCCACGTTGGAGGTCATGAGCCACGTCTGGCAGCCAGAGAAGATCGTGTCGCCGGTGAAGACGACGCGCTCCTCGGGGACATGGACTGCGAGCTGCCCGGGTGTGTGTCCGGGCGTCCACAGGCAGTTGAACGTGTGATCACCCACGCTCAGGGTCAGGTCGCCCGTGAACACGGCGGTCCCCCGCGGCAGGTCGGCGTAGTAGGCGTCGCGGTCGGGGAGGATGGCGGCGCCATCCGGGTCGTCCGTCGGGATCGCCTCCAGCGCATAGGCGAACGGATCCAGCGCAGCGCGCGGGTCCATGAAGATCTCCCAGAGGGCCCGGTGATTCACCACCTCCCCGGCGCCGCGGAACCAGTGGTTGCCGAAGATGTGGTCGACGTGGTTCTCGGTGTTGACGAGGTAGCGGATGGGGCCGTGCGACTCGGCCTCCCGGCGCATCGCGACCGCGCGAGTAGGCAGCTGCGGCGTGTCGATCACCACCACGCCGTCGGAGGTGGTCACGAAGCTGGGGTTGCAGCCTCGGAGTCGCGTGTTCGTGTACACGTTCGAGGTGACCCGCTCCATGATCGATTCCGCCGTCTGCATCTGGTCCGCTCCTCCGACCTCGGTCACTGCGTCGCGGTCAGCCCGCCATCGATCGCCAGGACCTGGCCGGTAACGAACGAGGCCGCGTCCGAGCACAGGAAGATGGCGGGGCCGACGATGTCGCGCGTCTCGCCGACCCGCCGCAGCGGGATCCGGCCGACGATGCCCTGCTTGAAGTCCGGGTCGGCCAACAGGGAGGCCACCTGGGGTGTGTCCACGAACGTCGGCATGATGGCGTTCACGCGGATGCCATGTCGCGCCCACTCCGTCGCCCATTGGCGCGTGAGCGAAGCGATTGCGCCCTTGGCCGCGACATACGCGGAATACCCGGCGTTGATGCCGAGGACGGCCCGCACCGAGGTGATGTTCAGCACGGCGCCTTTCGTGCCGGCCTCGATCATCGCGCGCACCGCCGGCTGGGTCGGCACGATGGTGCTCCGCAGGTTCAGCTCCATGATCCAGTCCCACGCATCGCGCGGGTAGGCCTCCGCCTCATGCAGCGCCTTGCCAGCGCCCCCGCCCACGGCGTTGACCACGATGTCGATCCGGCCGAGCCTGCGCAGGATCTCCGCGACGAGCTGCTCGGCGGCGGCGTCGTCGGTGACGTCGGCCTCGACTGCGAGGCCCGTCGAGCCGGCTGCGGAGATCCGCTCGACAGCCGCATCGAGGGGACCCTGGGTCCGCCCGGCCACGGCCACGTCCGCTCCAGCCGCGGCGAAGGCCTCCGCGATCGCGGCCCCGATGGCTCCGCCGCCGCCATTGATGAGCGCGACTCGGCCGTCGAGGTCGAACATGCTCCCGTCGCCGGTCACGCGGCCTCTCCTGACTGGGGCTCGTCGGTGCTATTGTCCATCGATCATCGATGATCCGCCAGCCGAGCCTGGGCTCGGTCGTCGGCGGCGTGGCGATCCACGGCGAGGCGATGGACACGATCCCACCCGGCGAGGAGATCCTCGGCCAGTTCCTCGGTGACGACTCGTTCCCGGTCACCTGGGCCAGCGACGTCGAGCAGCAGCTGTTCTGGGTCTACGACGATCTCCACATCCCCAACCCTGTCAGCCCGATGTTCTTCGATATCGGCGGCTGGTGGCTGAGCTGCGACCATATGTTCCGCCGGTTCGGGACGCCCTTCGCGGTCGACTGGCTGGCCAAGAACGTCAATGGCTACGTCTACACGACGGCGATCCCGGCCGATCCAGGCCTGGACGTCGAGGGCGTCGAATACAGCGCCCGCTACCGGGCCCGCGTGCCGGTCGACGGCGGCTACGCGACACGCATGGGGAAATACCTCGAGGTGACGCTGCCGGTGTACGGCGACCATTTCGCCGACTGGTGGCGCGATCGGCTGAGGCCCGAGATGGAGCGGAACTTCACCTACCTCGAGACTCGCCTCGACGAGGCCGACGACCTGAGCCTGGCCGAGATGGCGATCGTCCTCGAGGACGCGATCGACATCCACGATCGCCACTGGAAGATCCACTGGATGCTGAACTTCGCCCAGCTCTCGGCGACGCTCAACCTCCGGGCGGTCATGGAGCGCACCCGTGGCGCCGTCGACGATGGGCTGCTGGGTCGGCTCCAGAACTCGGCCTCAGATCGGAACTGGGACTCCATCGCGGCGCTGTGGCGGATGAAGACCGAGGTCCGCGACGAGGCGCAGCTGCGGGCGGCTTTCGCGCCGGCAGAGGCGTACTCGATCGCGGCCAGCCTGCGCGGCTCCGAACGCGGGTGCCGGTTCCTCGCGGAACGGAACGGGCCCTACCAGCGCGAATTCGGCTGGCCCGCCGCCTGGGAGCCAAGCCCCTCGCCGCCGGGGCCCCCTGCCCGGGGCACATGTAAAGCTGGCCGGGGAAGGTCACGCGAACGCGATTGCACGACTCGCAGAAATTATGCGTAAGCGGGGTGATGAAGCCGGGCCGTCCTCCGGTCTCGGCAACATTGACGTAGCGGGCCGGCCCGCCGGTGCGGTAGTCGATGTCGTTCAACCTGAATCGCTCGGCAAGCCGCGCCCGCACCATCG
>CAYXVP010000020.1:0-16268 GCA_964468305.1 uncultured Anaerolinea sp.
CCTGGCAAGGCTCGCGAGCTCGCCGACGCGGCGGTGCCATGGCGGCACGGCCGGCGGCCCGCTCGGCGTTGGGGTCGGGGAGGGGGTCGGCGTGGGGCCGGGGCTGGTCCCGGGGGACGGCCCGGCGCCGGGCGAGGCGCTTGGCGAGACGCTGGGCGTGGTCAGCGGCAGCCGGCCGAAGAACCTGCCGTTCTTCTGGTCGCCGAAGCTCGTGAAGACGAGCTCGACCCGCGTACCTCGTGCGTGGGCGTCGGCGATCAACCGGCGCCCGAGGCTGCTGGTGATTCGCTTGTAGCCGAGGTCCCGAACGTCGAGGGCGCCGCTCCGTCTGGCCCACACCGAGAACACTGCGAGCGTGGTCAGTGGAACTCTGTCGAGGTAGGCGGCCATGCTGTCGGACATCTGCCAGTAGGGGAGGTAGCCGTACAGCTCGGTGCCGCCTTCGCCCGGTCGCGGCGTCGGGGTGGGGGCCGGCGTGGGCGCCGGCGTCGGCGCCGGCGCGGGCTCGGCCCCGCCAGCCGTGGCCGTGCCCGAAGGTCGCGCGGACGGCCTGATCGGCGTGGTGAGCGGCACGCTCCAGACGTACGCGGCCCCGAGGACGAGGAGCAGGAGCAGCACCGGCACGCCGACCCGGAGCCGAGGCGACATGGTCGAAGCCTACGGGATCGGCCGATCCGACCCCCGCGCCGGGCTAGCCGCTCGAGCGCCGCCAGCCGAGGAGCCAGGCGCCGATGAGCAGGAAGAAGATCGGGCTGAGCAGGCCGCTCACGAGGGCGGGTAGGAGGACGAGCAAGCTCGTCGCATCGAGCACGATGAGGCGGGCGAGGAACGTCAGCACCAGGAAGACACCCAGGACGAGCCCGAGCGGATAGACCCAGCTCGGGAGCTCCCGCGATCGGCCGGCGAGGCCGGCGAGGATCAGCACGGCGAGGCCGGTCAAGGCGAACGTGCCGTAGCCGCGCGGGTCGAGGGCGGACGGGACGTCGGTCGGCAGGGCCGCCGCGGGCGGATGGAGGACGTTCGACAGGTCGTAGACACCGTGCGTCGAGGCCGCCAGCGAGCCGAACGCGCCGAGGGCGAGGGCGAGCGTGGCATAGCCAGCATCGATCGAACGGACCCGCTCGAAGACCGCGACCAGGCCGGTCACGGCGAGCAGCGGCGCGAGGATCAGGAGCTGGGCCGACAGCGGACCGTTCTTGAGCACGACGAACGCGACGGCGTAGCCGATGCCGGCCACGCCGGCGAGAATCGACGCCCAGCCGGCGAACCGATCGAACGAGCCGGTCATGCCTTCCTCCTCCCACTGTCATGCGCGCGCCGCGTCGCGTCGGATCATCGCGGCGGCCCGGTCCCGCTACCGTAGCGTCCATGACCGACGAGGAGCTCCTCGCAGTGGCGCTCGAGCAGGCGCGGATCGGGCGCGCCGAGGGCGGCATCCCGATCGGCGCGGCGATCTTCATGGATGGCGAGGTCGTTGGGGCGGGGCACAATCGCCGCATCCAGAACGGCAGCGCGATCCACCACGGCGAGACGAACGCCCTGGAGGTGGCCGGCCGCCTGCCCGCATCGAAGTACCGCCGGGCGACGATGGCCACGACCCTGTCGCCATGCGACATGTGCACCGGCGCGATCCTGCTGTACGGGATCCCGCGCATCGTGATCGGCGAGAACCGGACGTTCCTGGGCGGGGAGGACTACCTGCGGGCGCGCGGCGTCGAGGTGGTCAACCTCGACTCATCGGCGTGCTATGACCTGCTCCAGGGGTTCATCGCCGAGCACCCGGAAGTCTGGAACGAGGACATCGGCGAGGAGTAGCCCTGCCAGCCGACCCGGCCGGACGACCGGGTAATCGACGCCGACGCACTCCTGAACGACGCTCCCGCCGATGGACCGTCGGGGGCTTCGAGCCATCGTCGTGCTCGCGGCCGTCGCGGTGGTCGGATCGGTCCTGCTCGCAGCGCGCGGGCAGGGCGGGCGGCCCGCCTCGGCGACCGGCGCCGGCGGTCCGGACTCATCGATGGCCGGCTCGACCACCTTCGCGGCGATCCAGCCGACCGCCATCCCGGGCTCCGGCAGCTGGGACGAGATCCAGGCCGCTCGGTCGCCGGGTCCCTCGGCACCGCCACCCCAGCTGACCGCGACTGCGCAACCAGGGCTCAAGCCGACCCCCGCGCCCACCCCGAAGCCAACCCCCAAACCAGTGCCGTGCTCCGTGTTCCCGTCAACCAACGTCTGGAACCGGCGCGTGGACGGTCTGCCGGTCGCCTCGAACTCGGGGGCGATGATCGCGGCCATCGGGCTCGGCGCCGCGCTCCACCCCGACTTCAGCTCGCTCGCCTGGCACGGCGGCAAGGGCTACGGCATCCCGATCAACAAGGTCGGTCTGTCGACGCCCCGCTACCACGTCTCGTTCGGTTACGCCGACGAGTCCGACCCCGGCCCGTACCCGATCCCGTCGAATCCGAAGATCGAGGGCGGCAGTGACGCCCACCTCATCCTTTGGGACACGCAGGGCTGCGACCTGTACGAGATCTACGCGGCCCACAACACGGGCGGGCAGTGGTACGGCGGCTCCGGCGCGATCTGGAACCTGCGGTCGAACAAGCTCCGCCCGAACGGCTGGACCAGCGCCGACGCCGCGGGCCTGCCGATCCTGCCCGGCCTGGTGCGCTATGACGAGGTCGCCCGCGGGGCGATCCGGCATGCGCTGCGGTTCACCGCACCCAACACGTGCGCCGGGCACATCTACCCGGCCCGCCACGACGCCGGCTCCGGGTCATGCTCGGTGAATCCGCCGATGGGCCTCCGCGTGCGGCTCAAGGCGTCGGTTGACATCTCCGGCTTTGGACCGCAGGCCCGGGTGATCCTGCTCGCCCTCAAGCGCTACGGCATGCTCCTCGCCGACAACGGCTCGCCGTGGTACGTGACCGGCGCCCCGAGCGCGGGCTGGAACGACGACGACCTGCACCACTTCAACCAGCTCCACGGCTCCGACTTCGAGGTCGTCGACACGTCCAGCCTGCGCTAGCGAGGGCGACCGCGGCCCTCGCGGCTCGAAAACCGGCTGCTAGCTCCCGCTGCCCAGGCGGAACGGTTGCATCTGGATGGCCGCCGGCACGCTCGGGCCGTTGCACGGCGGGACGTCAAGCTGGTCGGGCAGGTTCGCCGCGGCGGCGAGCTCGACCGAGGTCTGGTCCGGCAGATAGAGGCGGATCTTGAGCTGGGCGGTCGGCGCCGCGCCGCAGTAGTTGGCCATATCGACCATCGTCGTGGCGTCGCCGCCGGCGACGAGCGTGATCGAATCCGGGTCGGAGACTCGGGGGCCCACAATCAAGGCATGACCGTCGGCGTCGACCAACGCCGGTCGGAGGAGTTTCGTAAGCGCACAGCCGACCGAGCTGTGGTTGTGCAGGCTGATCGTGGCGATGCGATGGCCGGCGGCGCCTTCCCAGGCGGTGATCTCACCGGTCAGCGCGTCGACTGCACAGTCGCGAACGGCACCCGGCACCTCGGTTGGCGTCGCCGTCGGGGCGTTCGCCGTCTGGCCCGGGCCATTCGAGCTGCCCCCAGTCAGGTACGCGCCGAACGCAACGGCCACGACCAGCGCGCCGGCGAGCAGCGCACCAATGCGATTCATCGGGGCGCTCGAGCCGAAGAAGCGGCCGGCGACCGTCTGTCGTCGAGCGCCCGTGCGGGCGGCCGCGGCGATGGCAGCCGCGTCGACCGGGCGTACGGCCTGGTCGGCGAAGGCATCGACCCGGCGGGTTAGATGCAGCTCGTACGGGTCGATCGGATCGTCAGGCAATCGGTTCATCGTGCAGCTCCTCCCGGAGTCGTGAAAGCAGTCGGGCGAGGCGGGCGCGGACACCGCCGCCAGTCATGCCGATCGCTCGGCCGATCTCATCGGAGGTGAGGCCCGCCGCGTAGCGAAGGGCGATGAGCGTTCGGTCGTCGGGCTCGAGACCGGCGAGGGCGTTTGCCAGGTCGACCTGCGCCGCGCGGCTGGCGGGGTCGGCGCCGATCGGCGTGGCGGCAGGCTCGACGCCTCCGCCCGGCTCGGTGTCGATCACGGTCTCGCGCAGCCAGCGCCGGTGGCGGCTTCTGACCAGTTGCCGGGCCTCATTGGCGGCGATTGATACGAGCCACGGCCGAAGGCGCGCCGCGTCCCGTATCGAACCGAGCTTCGTCCAGGCCTTCTGCCAGGCGGCTTGCACCGCCTCCTGGGCCAGGTCGACGTCGCCGCACACGACGAACGCGACTCGCGCCATGTCGTCGTGGTGGGCCGCGACGATGCGAGCGAACGCCACCTCGTCGCCGCTGGCCGCCCGGGCCACCGAGGCGCGAAGGGAGTCGTCGTCGATCACGGCCTGCACACCCTAGAGATGCTCGGCCCGCCCGTTTCGAATCGGCGACTCAGCCGCGGCGCTTCGCCCAGGCGGTCATGGCCTTGCGGAGTCGCGCCTCCGTGGCGGGTTCGGCGCTGCCGCCTACTGCGAGCCGGTCGAGGCCGAGGAGCGCCGCGCCCAGCACCGGCGGGGCGGTCAGCCGGACGATCGAGGCGGCAGGAGCGACAGCCTGGATCCCCGCCTCGATCCGCGCATAGAACGCCGGGTCGGTGGCCTGGAAGACGCCGCCACCCAGGACGACCTCGGGATCGAGCTCGCGCATGCGCAGGCGCCGGATCAGGGCACCCGCCATCGCGACGAGCTCGTCGGCGAGCCGGGTGAGGATGCCGCGCGCTTCGACGTCGCCTTCGGTCGCCGCGCGGAAGACGATGGGGCACAGCTCGACCAGGCGATCCTCGTGGATGCGGCCCACGTACAGGGCACGGGTCAGGTCGGAGATGGAGCGCACCGTGAAGTAGGCCGGGACGAGCCGCTCCAGCGTGGTCGCCGGGCCGCGACCGTCATGCGCCCGGACCGCGGCCGCCAGGCCAGCCTGGCCGACGGCCCGCGCGCCGCCCCAGTCGCCGGAGATCATCCCGACGCCGTCAAATCGGGCGGTCTTCCCGTTTGGTGCGATTGCCGCGCCGTTGATGCCCTGGCCGCAGATCAGCACGACGCCCCACGGGCGATGCGTGCCGGCTCGCAGCGCGGCGAACGTGTCGTTGAGGACCACGACCCGCCGAGCCAGCTGGAGTCCCTCGAGCGCTCTCGTCAGCAGCCGCACGTCCGACGGGTAGTCGGCGCCGGCGAGGCAGAACACGCCGAGCTCGGCGATCGGCCCGCGCGCGGCGGACTCCGGCAGGGACGCCGCGGCCGCGACCTGGGCGAGCGTCTCCAGGTTCGCCATGCCCTGCTCCAGCCCCACGGCCTGGTGCGAGATCGAGGGGCCGCGAGCCGCCCCGAGCAGCCGGCCATTCAGGGCGACGAGGGCGAGCTCGGCCTTCGAGTTCCCTCCGTCGACGGCGAGGATGGCCGCTGGGATCCTGGTCAACTCTTGGTTGGGGTCGGACCCGACGGCAGCGCGATCACGTTGTCGAGCTGGTCGACGCGCACGAACTCGGCGCCCGCGTCGCGTGCCCGTTTGACGATGTCCGGCAGCGCCTTCTCGACCCGCTTCGGCCAGGTGTGCAGCAGCGCGACGGACTCGTCGCGAGCGGTCAGCAAGCCCTCGACGATCAGGTCGACGAGCTGCCGAACGGGCGGATCGGGCTCCCAGTCGTCCGCCTCGACGGACCAGCCGACGTGGACGTAGCCGGCCTTCTCGATCTCGCGGAGCACCCGCGGGTCACTCGAGCCGGCGCCGAACGGGTTGCGGAACCAGGGCTTCGGGTCGACGCCCGTGATCGCGATGATCTTCTCCTCGGCGGTCCGGATGTCCCAGGCGAGACCGGGGCTGTTGAGCTGCGGCAGGCGCGCGTGGTAGTGCGAGTGGTTGCCGACGAGATGACCGGCCCTGGCGATTCTCGCCGCCGTGTCGGGATACGCCTCGGCCCAGCGGCCCTGGACGAAGAACGTGGCCTTGACATCGAGCTTGTCGAGGACGTCGAGGACGCGCTCCTGGGCGCCGTAGGTCGACGCCCGATCGGGGTGCTCAGCGTCGAAGGTGAGGGCGGCCCGAAACGGCGCGCCCCTGCGCTTCTTCGGTTCGGGCTTGCCCACGGCCGCGCGCCGCTTCCCCGACGGCATCGCTACTTCCGCGTGACGCGCATGACGGAGCACAGCCTACTCACGGCGCCCTCACGTGACAGGCCGCTTCGTGGCCCTCGCTCACCGGCCTGAGCACCGGCGTCACGCGCGAGCAGATCTCGATCGCGAGAGGACATCGCCCGCGGAAGCGGCAACCCTCGGTGGGATCGATCACGCGGGGCGGCTCGCCAGTGCCGGCGGCAACGTCCACGACCTCGCGCCGGCGAGGATCGGGCACGGCCGAGACGAGGAGCTCGGCGTACGGGTGGCGAGGACGCGAGAGTACCTCGTCCGTCGGGCCGGTCTCGACGACGTGCCCGGCGTACATCACGACGATCCGGTCGGCGACGTAGCGGGCACTCGCGATGTCATGTGTAATGAACAGGATCGAGACGCCCGTCCGGTCCCTGAGCTCGAGCATCAGGTTGAGGATCCCAGCCCGGATCGAGACGTCGAGCATCGACACTGGCTCGTCCGCGAGGATCAGCCGCGGCCCGACGGCGAGGGCCTGAGCAAAGCCCACGCGCTGCCGCTGGCCGCCGCTCATCTCGAACGGGAACTTCCGGAGCATCTCACGCGCCGGCGTCAGTCCAACAATCTCGAAGACCCGTTCCGCCTCCTTCCGTCGGTCCGACTCGCTGAGCTCGGGCCGGTGCAGGGTAAGGGCGCGCATCACGCCATGCGACACCCGGTAGACGGGGTTGATCGAGCTGTAAGGATCCTGGAAGACCATCGGGACCTGGCGACAGTAGGCGAGCAGGTCGCGCCTCGAACGGATCGTGGCGAGGTCCTTGCCGAGGTACAGGATCCGACCACGAGTGGGGCGGTACAGACCCGCCAGGAGCCGCGCGACCGTGGTCTTGCCGCTCCCGCTTTCGCCGACCAGGGCCACGGTCTCGCCCTCTTGGATCGTCAAGTTGACGTCGTCCACGGCGTGGAGCGTTCTCCGCGACATCAGCCCGCCCAGGCGGAAGTGCCGGGTGAGGCCCACGGTCGCGATGAGTGGCTTCGCAGCAGCCGGGCGTGTGGCGGTACCCGGCGGTGCCGTCGCCGTCATCGGCTCGCCTCGGCGGCGGTCTCTGGGAACCTGGCGGTAGCCCCTGCCGTGGTACCTGCGTCCGCGAGGGGCGTGTACAGCAGGCATCGGACCTGCGCGTCATCGACCATGACCACCTCTGGCTCGGTCGTCAGGCAGATCGGCATCACGTTCGGACAACGTGGGTGGAATCGGCAGCCGAACGGGAGTCGGGAGAGCTGGGGCGGACTTCCCGGAATGCCGGTGAGGTGCACCTGTGGTCCTCGGATCGACGGGAACGCCTCGAGCAGGCCACGACTGTACGGGTGCCGCGGCCGCCGGAAGACGGACTCCGTCGGCGCCAGCTCCACGAGCTGGGCGGCATACATGACCATGACTCGGTCGGAATAGCTCCGGACCAGCGACATGTCGTGGGTCACAAACAGGATCGCGAAGCCGAGCTTGCGCTGGAGCTCCTTGATCTGGCTCATGAGCGAGCGCTGCGCGACGACGTCGAGGGCAGAAGTCGGCTCGTCCATGATCACGAGCTGGGGCGTGAACAGCAGGGCCATGGCGATCATGGCCCGCTGGCGCATTCCGCCGCTCAGCTGGTGCGGATAGCTCGACGCGTGCGCCGGGTCGATGCCGACGAGCCGCAGCACATCGAGAGTGCGCTCGTGGATCTGTTCGTTGGTCGCCGACTCGTGCGCCCGTATCGCGTCGGCATACTGGCCCTCGATCGATTTCATCGGGTTCAGGGCGTTCATCGCGCTCTGGAGCACGACCGAGAAGTCCCTCCATCGGACATGTCGGAGGGTGGCGTCGTCGAGCCGGACGATGTCGCGGCCCCGGAAGCGGACCTCGCCGGCAAGGACCTCCGCCGGCGGGGACAGGAGCCCGGCGACCGCATACAGCAGGGTCGATTTTCCGCAGCCCGATTCGCCGACCACGGCGACGAACTCGCCGTCCTTCACCTCGAGGTCGACCGAATCGACGGCCACGACGTCCGCTGCCTCACCCCTGTAGGCGACCGACAGGCCGCGGACCTCAAGCAGCGCTTCTGGCATCGGCTCGGCCATCGATGGCATCGCGGCGGCGCCGGACCTGCCGCAGCGCCGGGTTGGTGATCTCGTCGAACGCGTAATTCAGGAGCGCGAGCGCCGTCCCGAGGAGCGCGACGGCCGCGCCGGGGGCGAGGGCCCACAGCGCATTGCCGCTCCAAAGCGCGCCGTTCTGCTGGGCGAAATGGAGCATCGTCCCCCACGTGATGTCGTTGCTGTTGCCAAGGCCGAGGAACTGCAGGCCCGCCGCCGTGGCCACGGTGTACACCGACGAGTTCAGGAACGTCGCCACGACCAGTGACAGCATGTTCGGCAGGATCTCCATGAAGATGATGTACAGCGACCCCTCGCCACGCGCCCGGGCGGCCTCCAGGAAGTCGCGGTCCCGCATCGAAAGGCCCTGGGCCCGGAGCTGCCGTGCTCCGAATGCCCAGCCCGTGACGGTCAGTACGGCGATGATCGCGATCGTCCCGCTGCCTGACAGGTAGGCCGACAGCACGATCAGCAGCGGGAGGGTCGGGATGATCAGGAACACGTCGATGGCGAGCGAGATGGCCCGGTCGGGGATGCCCCCGAGGTAGGCCGCGGCCACGCCGACCAGCACCGAAAGCAGCGTGGTCAGCAGGCCGACGACGACAGTGATGACGAGGGTCAGCCGCGTGCCGTAGATGAGCTGGGTGTAGACGTCCTCGCCGATCTGCGTCGTTCCGAGTGGATGGCCGGCCGCCGAGCCAAGCGACTGCTCATAGATCGCGGCTTTGGGGTCGCCCGGCGCCACAAGGCTCGGAAACAGGGCGATGAACGTGACGATCGCGAGCAGGATCAGCCCGAGGGTGGCCTTTCGGTTTCGCAGGATCGCCACGACGAGCCGTCGCGCCGCGTCCCGGCCCCCGTGGAGCGGCTGCTCGACGAACGTCGGGCCGGCCGCGGGGCCCGTTCCAACTGCCGCGGGAGTGGTAGCCATCAGCGGTCCCGGGTCCGCGGATCGAGGATCGCCGTCGCGATGTCTGCGACGAGCACGCACACGAGGACGGCGAGCGTATAGAAGAGGAAGAGGGCCTGCTGGAGCGGGAGGTCGTGCGTCGTCGTGCCGTTGTAGAAGAGGTAGCCAAGGCCGGGGTAGGAGAAGGTGTACTCGACCAGGATGGAGCCGCCGAGGATGAATCCGAGCTGCATCGCGAAGCCGGTAAGGTTCGGCAGCACCGCGTTTCGGGCGGCGTAGTCGACCATGATTCGCCACGAGGGCAGGCCCTTGGCGCGGGCCATCCGGACGTAGTCCTCGCTGAGCGTCGCGACCATGTTGTTCCGCATGGTGAAGATCCAACCACCGGCCGTCGTGATCACGAGGGTCAGGCCCGGCAGGATCCCGTGGCGCACGATATCGACGGCCGAGTCAACGGTCAGCGCCGGTGGCGAGCCGAGCGAGTAGGCGCCGCCCAGCGGGAACGCGTGCAGCGTGACACCGAAGACGAACAGCAGCAGAAGAGCGATGAAGAAGACTGGGAACGTCGTGAGGATGAAGAGAACCGGCGACAGGAGGCTGTCGAGCCGTCCGCCTCTGCGCCACGCGCTGACCATGCCGATCGCGGTCCCGAGCACGAACGCGATGACCGTCGTGATCCCGACCAATCCCAGCGTCCAGGGCAGCCCCTGGAGGATCACGCTCGACACCGGGGCACGAGACGCCGTGAGCCCGAGTTGGCCGGTGAAAGAGTTGCCGAGGTACTGGAGGTACTGATCGAGGAGCGGCTGGTTCGTCCCGACGCCGAACTCGATCTGGAGGGCGTGCAGCGCGGCCGGGTTGACGCCCTTGAACCGGGCCAGCACGGCAGTCGCCTCGTCCCCGGGCATGAGGCGAGGGATGACGAAGTTGATGGTCAGCGCTGCCCACAGGGTGAGCAGGAAGAGGCCGAACCGGCGGGCGAGGAAGCTCATTCGATCGCCCGCCGGATGCTACAGGTCGCGCCTCGGTCAGGCGTGACTTACTTGAGCGGGTAGAGGTGGGTCAAGACGACACCGTTGTCCGGGTACGCCCACACGGGTGGCTGCGCGTACGGATCGTCCGGAGTCGGCCAGCCGCCGATGGCGGTTGTGTCGTACTGGTACCAGAGGACGCCCTCGACGACCGGGATCACCGGGTAGTCGGTGGCCATGACCTTCTCGATCTGCTTGATGATGTTCACCTGATCCGACGGGCTTGACGAAGCGAAGCTGTTCAGCAGCTGGTCGGTGCTGTCCGACTTGTAGCGCGAATAGTTCGTGGAGCCGATGTTCGCCCCGAGGAGCATCTGGCGCAGCTCGTAATACGGGCCGGGGCCACCGGTCTGCTCCGCGTAGCCGAGGTCGAACTTGCCGCTTTGGAGGTCGGTCGTGTAGACGCCGTTGTCCTCGTCGACGATGCTCGATATCTCGATGCCCGTCGTCTTGAGCTCGCCCTGGATGACCGCGACCGAGGAATCCCAGTCGGTGTAGCCACTGATCGTCTTGATGGTGAAAGACAGGCGCTTACCCGAGCTGTCGGCGTAGATCCCGTCGGCGCCCTTCTTGAAGCCGGCGGCTTCGAGGATCTGGCCGGCCTTGGCGGCGTCGAACGCCGTCGTGTCGGCGGACTGGTCGTACCACGACTGGTACGTCGGGAGGACGATCCCGGTCTGGTTGGCGGGCGGTTCATAGCCGCTCTCGCCTCGCTTCGAGACCTCGTCCCGATTGATGGCAAGGCTGATGGCCTGGCGAACTGCCGCGTTCTTGAGGAGCGGGTTCTCCAGGTTCGGCACGACCGAGACGTTCAGGGTCGGCGGGAACCAGTAGTGCCGGTGCGCCGCGTCGGGCGCAACATAGAACGAGTCGATATTCGGGATGTACTGGGCGCCCCATTGGGCCTGCCCCTGTGCCAGCTGCAGGTTGGCCGGGTCGTTGCTCAGGAACGCCGGGTAGTCGACCTCCTGGATCTGTGGTACCGGATGGTCCGCTGTGCTCTGCCAGTAGTGATCGTTTCGGACGTACTGGATGTTGTCCTGGCTGCACGTCTTGAGCGTGTACGGACCGGTCCCGACCGGCTGCGAGTCCGGCGCTTGCTCGAGCGTCTTCTGGTCGAGGGTTGACCAGATGTGTTGGGCGAGGATCGGGGTCTGGTCGGCGACGTAGTAGAAATAGGTCTGGGCGGCGCCGTTGAAGGTGAAGACGACCTTGTCGGTGCCCTGCTTCTCGACGTTTGTGAGCGGCCCGCCGTTGACCTGCCACAGCGCGTTGATGTCCATCGCGGCGTCCGCCTTCATCGCGTTGAACGTATACATCACGTCGTCGGCGCTGAAGGGCTGGCCGTCGCTCCAATTCACGCCGCTCCGGATCGTCATGGTGAGCTGCGTGTAGGCGGTGTTCCAGGTGAAGTCGGTCGCCAGCCACGGCGTCGTCTTGGGCGAACCGTCGGCATTCGTCTGGAGCGGGTTGACGTAGATGAGCTCCTCGTAGATGAAGCCGAAGCCCTGTCCTGTGACGGACGGGTTGTACGGGTTGAACTGGCAGTTCCAGGTCTGGCCGCTCTCGTTGTCGATGACGAGCTTGCCCCCGACGATGCCCGTGTTTCCTCCGGTCTGCTGGGACGCGGCCGGCTGCGACGCGATCGAGGTCCCGGACGGGCTTTGACCCGGCGCTGTGGTCGGACTCGGCGAGCAGGCCGCGGCGATGACCGCTGCGGCGGCCACCAGGCCGAGGATGCGTTCTGGTCTGGTTCGCACGGGCTCCTCCTTCTCTCGATCTAGCCGGCGAGCGCCGGCACTCTCTCCCTCGTCCGGCTGGCGCCGGACCGGACATGGATCCGTTCGACGTAGTAGCGGGTGCGGTCACCGCGGACGTACGTCCGGCCGAACTCGACCGGGATGTCGCCGCGGGTGAAGGCGACGCCCTCGACCAGGAGGGCGAGGCTGCGCGCTCGGGTGCCGAGCAGGGCCGCCTCGCGCCCGGGCAGCAGCACCGGCTCGAGGGCCTCGCGGGCGCGCAGGATCGGCGTCTGGTACCGCTCGGTGAGGATGTCGTACAGCGAGTTGTGCTCGAGGTCGCTGGCGAGCAGCCCTGGGAACCGCTCCGCCGGCAGGTGGACCATCTCGAGCAGCAGGGGCTCACCGCCCGCGACGCGCAGCCGCTCGAGGTACAGGGTGGGGGAACCGGGCTCCAGCTGGAGCGCAGCGGCGACGGTCTCGCCGGCGGCCTCCGGGCGCGCCGCGAGGAGCCGCGTCTCGGGGTCGAGGCCGCGGCGCTGCATCTCCTCGGTGAAGCTCATCGCCTCGCCGATGTCGCGATCGAGGCGAGGCGGGAGCACGAACGTCCCCCGGCCCTGCTGGCGCCCGAGTCGGCCCTCCCGCGAGAGCTCGTCGAGGGCGCGCCGAATGGTGATGAGACTGCAGCCGTAGAGCCGGGCCAGCTCACGCTCCGGCGGCAGGCGCTCACCGAGGGCGAACTCACCCGCCTCAAGAGACGCCTTGAGGTCCACGTACACCTGATGGTGCAGCGGGACAGGGCCGTCCACCAGCCGGTAGCGCGCCACGGGTCGCTGGCTCCTCCTCGACCGTGTCGGGCGTGGCCCGAATCTGCTACTTGTGCCTCGCTCGCGAGAGTTGATAACGTTATAAGCAATCGCAGGAAGCGGTGTCAAGGATCGGACGCAGGTCGCGCTTCCTGGAACCACGGAGGATGGATGGGCCTGAAGCTGGCGGTGGTCGGCGGCGGCAGCACCTACACGCCCGAGCTGATCGAGGGCATCGCCCGCCGAGCCGAGCGCCTCGAGGTCGACGAGCTGGTCCTCCTCGACATCGACGCCGAGCGGCTCGAGATCGTCGGCGGCCTCGCCGGGCGCATGCTCCGGCGACTCGAGTGGCCGGGCAAGCTGACCCTCAGCGGCGACACCGACGCCGCCATCGACGGCGCGAGCTTCGTGCTCATCCAGCTCCGCGTGGGCGGCCAGGCGGCGCGACTGGTCGACGAGACGCTGCCGCCGAAGTTCGGCACGATCGGCCAGGAGACGACCGGCGCGGGCGGCTTCGCGAAGGCCCTGCGCACCGTTCCGATCGTTCTCGACCTCGCGGAGCGGGTCGGCAAGCGAGCGGCGCCGGGCGCCTGGATCGTCGACTTCACGAACCCTGTCGGGATCGTCAGCCAGGCGCTGCTCGACGAAGGTCATCGGGCCATCGGGCTGTGTAACGTCGCGATCGGCTTCCAGCGCGAGTACGCCAAGCGCTACGGCGTCGAGCCCGAGCGCGTCGAGCTCGGCCATGTCGGCCTCAATCATCTGTCCTGGGAGCGGGCGGTCAGGGTCGACGGGGTCGATCGCCTGCCGGAGATCCTCGCCAGCGGCGCCGACGAGATCGGCGAGTGGGTCGGATCGCCGGCCGAGCTCGTCCGGCTCACGAACTCGATCCCGAGCTACTACCTCAAGTACTACTACACGTTCGACGACGTGCTCCGGCACCAGCTCGACGGCGCCGAGACGCGCGCCGGCGAGGTCATGGACATCGAGCACGAGCTGCTGACGATGTACCGCAACCCGAACCTCGACGAGAAGCCGAAGCTGCTGGAGAAGCGGGGCGGGGCCTACTACAGCGAGGCCGCGGCGCAGCTGATCGCATCGCTCCATGACGGGCGCGGCGACGTGCAGATCGTCGACATCCGCAACGGCGACGGGAGCGGCGCCCGGGCGTTGCCGGAGCTCCCGGACGATGCGGTGGTCGAGGTTCCGGCGCGAATCACCCGGGACGGCGCGACGATCATCCCGCAGGCGCCGCTCGCGCCCGAGATGCGCGGCCTCGTCCAGGCGATCAAGGCCTACGAGGAGCTCGCCGTCGCTGCGGCGAAGACCGGCGATCGCGGGACGGCCCTGAAGGCCTTGATGGCGAATCCGCTCGTGGCCCGCTGGTCCATCGCCCGGCCGCTGCTCGACGCCCTGCTCGAGGCGAATCGCCCGCACCTGCCGCAATTCTTCCCGGCGGCCGCTCGGAGCTGACCCCGGCTCCGAGCAGCCGTCGTCCCCGCCGGATGTCCATGATTCAGCACGTGATCTCGCCGACGGTCCGCGCCCGCCTCGCCTACGTGGCCATGTACGCGGCGATCGGCTCGATGCTGCCGTACCTGCCGCTCTACTACCGCTCGCTCGGGTTCGGCCTCGCCGAGGTCGGCTCGATCCTCGCCCTCGGCGCGCTCGTCGGGCTGCTGGCGTCGCCCGGCTGGGGGGCACTGTCGGATCGCAGCGGTGGCTCGCCGCGCGTCCTGGTGGGTACCGCCGCGACCGCGCTTGCGGGCACGGCCCTCCTCGCCTCGTTCACGACGCCCGTGTTCGTAGTCGTCGGGGCGGCGGTGCTCGGGGCGGGCATCGCCGGCCTGTCGCCGATCATCGACGCGCGCGCACTGGAAACGGCCGGCGCCAACCGCTCCGGCTTCGGACCGTTGCGGGCGTGGGGCTCCTTCTCGTACATCGTCGCGGTGCTCGGGTCCGGGCTGCTGATCGACCGGTTTGGCCTGCGGTCGGTCTTCGCGACACTGTCGGTGATGCTCGTCCTGACCGCGGTCGTCGGTCTCGCGCTCACCCCTGCGGCAGGCGCGCGACCGTTCCGGACCGCGACGCGCCCGTTCCGCGAGGCCGGCCGGCTGTTCGGGCCGCGCGGGCTCGGCGTGTTCCTCCTCGGCGCCTTCCTGACCTTTCTCGGGATGTCCGCCGTGCTCACGTTCACCCCGATCCGATTCTCGGAGCTCGGCGCTGGCGCGAGCACGGTCGGGCTGGGCGGCGCGATCGCGGCCGGCATCGAGGTCCCGGTGATGCTTCGGTTCCCGGCGCTGGCGGCGCGGTGGGGCTCGGACCGGTTGCTGATCGCCGGTTCGGTCCTGACGGCGGCCCGCGGCATCGTCGCCGCCGCGGCGCCCGACTCGGCCGTGCTGCTCGCGGCATCAGTGTTCGGTGGGCTCGGCTACGCGCTCTTCTTCATCGGCGGCGTCACCTACGTGTCGAAGCACGTCCCGCCGGAGCTGGCCGCGACCGCCCAGGGGATCTTCCAGGGCGTCGGCAACAGCCTCGCCCAGGTCGCCGCTTCCGCTCTCGGTGGCGCCGTGGCGGTGTTCGCAGGTGTGGCCGGCCTGTTCGCGATTGCGGCCGGGATCGGGATCATCGGCGCGGTCACCATCGGCCTCGCGGTTCGCGCCGGTCCGGTTGCGAGCCCACTCGCCGCGGTTCCGGACCCCACGTGACCGCGGCGACCAGGGGCGTGGGCGTCGGACACCGGATACCGTACCGGGCATGACCACCAAGACGAAGCTCGGCGTTCTGCTCTGGAGCCAGGCCACGGACTGGCCTTCGTTCGAGGCCTCGGCGAGGCGCGTCGACGAGCTCGGCTACGACAGCCTGTGGACGTGGGACCACCTGTACGCGATCTTCGGTGACGCGTACCAGCCAAGCTTCGAGGGCTACACGACCCTCGCCGCGTGGTCGAAGGTGACGAGTCGCGTCCGCCTCGGCCTGCTCGTCGGCGCGAACACGTTCCGGAACCCGGGCGTCGTGGCGAAGATGCTGACGACGATCGACCACGCCAGCGGCGGCCGCGCCATCGCCGGGCTCGGCGGGGCCTGGATGGACGAGGAGCACGAGGCGACGGGCATCGACTTCGGCTCGGGCTTCGGCCAGCGGCCCGACTGGCTGAACGAGGCGGTCGCGGCCCTGCGCGCCGCGCTCGACGGCCAGCGAGTCACGTCGGCGCCCGGCGGTCGCTATGCATTCGACGACTTCGTTGTCCTGCCGCCGCCCGTTCAGAGGCGCCTCCCGATCATGATCGGCGGCTCGGGCGAGAAGAAGACCCTGCGGACCGTGGCGAAGTACGCCGACCAGTGGAACGCGATGGGCGCCGTCGAGCTGCTCGCCCACAAGGTCGAGGTGCTCCGCGGGCACTGCGACGCCGTCGGCCGCGACATCACCGAGATCGAGATGACCGCCGGCTGCAAGCCGGTCATCCGCTCGCGCGCCGAGGATGCCGACGCGCTATGGCGTGCCCAGATGGCGGCGAACAAAACGCCGATGGCCGACGTGCT
>CAYXVP010000021.1:0-327 GCA_964468305.1 uncultured Anaerolinea sp.
CGCGGCCGGGTCCTCGGCCTCGAGGCGGCGCCGGATCGCGGCGTGGGCGCGCGACAGCGTCGAGCCAACGGTCCCGCTGCTGATCCCGAGGTACGTGCCGATCTGGGAGTAGTCGTAGCCGTAGTAGTGGCGCAGGACGAGGGTGGCGCGCACCTCGGGTCGAAGGCCGTCGAGCGCACGCTCGACGATCTGGCGGCGGGTCACCTCGTCGGCCGGATCTGGCTGGCTGGTCCGCTCGAGGGTCGCGGTTGCGCGCCCCAGCACCGGCAGAGCTGGGCCACGGACCCGTTGGCCGCGGAGCTGATCGAAGGCGAGCTGGAGGACGAA